>JAGBDD010000131.1 GCA_017937685.1 Thermoguttaceae bacterium
AACGGCGCGGTCGGCGACCGGAAGACTCGTCGCGCCGTCGCCGAAGTATTCGACGAACTTCCCGACGACGCCCTCTTTGCGGAGGATTTGAACGATCGTCAGCGCGAGGTCGGTGCCGGTAACGCCCGCTTTGAGCGAACCTTTCAACTCGAACCCGACGACTTGCGGCGCAAGCATATAATAAGGTTGCCCGAGCATCACCGCTTCCGCTTCGATCCCGCCGACGCCCCAACCGAGGACGCCGAGGCCGTTGATCATAACGGTGTGGCTGTCGGTGCCGACGACGGAGTCCGGGAAGACGATTCCGTCGAGGCCCGCCGCTTTCGTTTCGTCGTTCGAAACGGTCGACGCGACGCGAGCGAGGAATTCGAGGTTGACTTGGTGAATGATCCCGACGGACGGCGGAACGGCGTTGAAATTGTCGAGCGAACGTTGCGCCCAGCGGAGGAGCGAATAGCGTTCGGCGTTCCGTTCAAATTCGCGGTCGATATTCTTTTGGAGCGAATCGGCGGAACCGAAGTAGTCGGTTTGAATCGAGTGGTCGACGACGAGATCGACCGGAATCAGCGGATTGATTTTTTTCGGGTCGCCGCCGAGACGCTTCATCGCCGAACGCATCGCGGCCAAGTCGACGACCGCCGGGACGCCGGTGAAGTCTTGCAGAATGACGCGGGCCGGTTTGAACGGCACTTCGAGCGAACCGAGATCGTTCGGCGTCCAACGCGCCAAGTTTTCGACGTCGGCTTTTGAAACCGCAAATTCGTCGCAGTTGCGCAGCGTCGCTTCGAGCAGAACGCGAATCGAGTACGGGAGCGCGGCGAGTTTGGTCAACCCGCGTTCCTCCAACGCGGCGAGGCGGTAATAGCCGTATTTTTTACCGTCGACGTTCAGGACGTCGAACGCTTGAAAATAATCGCGAGCCGAAAGCGCGTCGGTCATGCGTTAAACCTTTCTTAAATTGCGTAAACTTTTTATTTTAACGAAATGCGCAAGTCGCGCAAATTCTGTAAATCGCGTAATTTGCCGAGTTTGGCGGCGTCGGCGTTCGACGGAACCGCTCGGAACGGTTCGAAACCCGCGGTCGAGCGAAACGTCGACGCCGCGCGCTAACGACATTTTACCGGATTTTCGCGTTTCGAACAGGCGGGCGCTTCCGGAACGCGAGGAAAAGAGCGTTCCGGAAGCGAAAAATCGGGAAAGAACGAAAAAGCGGAGAAAACGTCGTTTACGGCGTTCGCTTTTTCGACGCGAAGAGGGCGGCGACTCGAACCGCTTCGATAAGGCTCTCCGTCTTCGCCGTTCCGGTTCCGGCGACTTGGAACGCCGTTCCGTGCGCGACGCTCGTTCGGATAATCGGCAAACCGAGCGCGACGTTCACCGCCGAAAACATATCGAACGCCTTCATCGCGATGTGCCCTTGGTCGTGGTAAATCGCGACGATTCCGTCGTAAAGACCGTTTTTTGCGTCCAAAAAGAGCGTGTCCGCCGGGAACGGGCCGCGAACGTTCAAACCGTCGGCGCGGGCCGCCTCGACCGCCGGACGAATGATTCGGATTTCCTCGTCGCCGAAAAGGCCGCCGTCGCCGGAATGGCAGTTCAGCGCGCAAACGCCGAGTCGCGGCTCCCGACCGAGTATCGTTTCCATAAAACGGCGAATCAGCCCGCACTTCTCGTAAACCGATTCGAACGTTACTTGGTCGAGCGCCTCGCGCATCGACGTGTGAAGCGTAACGTGAACGACGCCCAAGCCGGTCGGCGACGCGATCGCCGGATTCGGCCCTAAATAAAGCGCCATTCCGAAGTTCGAAACGCCGCAACGCGACGCTAAAATCTCCGTGTGCCCCGGGAATTTATGTCCGGCGAGGTTCAGCGACTCCTTGTGCAAGGGCGCGGTAACGATTCCGGCGACCTCGCCCGAAAGCGCGAAGTCGATCGCGCGGTTCAACGAACGAAACGCGGCGTCGCCCCCGGCGGCGCAGATTTCGCCGAAACGAACCGAGGACGCCGACGCGTCGCAGCAGGGGACGCAAGGTATCGTCGACGCGCCGAAACGGGACGGGTAGCCGTCCGCCGCTTCCGAAACCGAGTCGACGGCGACGACTCGAGCGTCCGTTTTCGCGACGGCGACGGCGCGGCGCATTACGTCGGGGTCGCCGAAAACGAGCGGTCGCGACGGCGGGAGCGGGAACGCGGAAGTCGCCGAATCGTCCGGCGTCGGGAAGAAGGCGCGCCAAGCGCCGGCGATAATTTCCGGGCCGACGCCGGCGGGGTCGCCCGCGGTTAACGCGAGTATCGGCGCGGTTTCGAGCGGCATAAAACGTGTTCCTTTGCTGAAACGGTTGTTTTAAGTTACGTTTATCGGGAAATCAAAAGCGTTTGTCGCCCGCGACGCGGGAAACCGGTTGCTTTTGATTTTTGTTTCCGGACAAAAAGAATCAAAACGCGAACGGCGAGGTTCCGTCGCGCTTTGATTATCGTCGGTTAAAGGGAGCAAATCAAAGACCGCGAGCCGGAACGGTTAAAAGTTCGGGAGCGCGCGCCCCATTTGGCGAATCGCTTGGCGGAGCCGATCCTCTTTTTCGACGACCGCGAGGCGCAGGTAGCCTTCGCCGAGCGGGCCGAACGCCGAACCGGGGCTAACGACGACGTTCGCTTCGCTCAAGAGCTTCATCGCGAAATCGAACGTCGTGTATTTTTGCAGGTACTTTTCCGGAATCTTTTGCCAAACGAACATCGACGCTTTCGGACGGACGACGTCCCAACCGAGCCGCTCGAGCCCTTCGCAAAGAACGTCGCGACGGCGTTCGTAAATTTTCGCCTGCGCGGCGACGTCGGCGTCGAGTTCGCGCATCGCGACGATCCCGGCGATTTGAAGGGGCGTGAACCCGCCGTAGTCGTAATAGGTTTTGATCGTCGCGAGCGCCCGGACGATTTCGGAGTTGCCCGCGCAGAAACCGATGCGCCAACCGGCCATATTGTAGCTTTTCGACATCGTCGTCATCTCGACGCCGACGTCGCGGGCGCCCGGAACGGAGAGGAAACTCGGCGTCTCGTAACCGTCGAACACAACGTCGGCGTAAGCGAGGTCGCTCAAGACCATAAAGCCGAATTTCTTCGCCAATTTGACCAAATCGACGTAAAATTCGCGCTCGACGACCGTCGCCGTCGGGTTGTGCGGGTAGTTGACGAGCATAACCTTCGGGCGCGGGTAGAACCGCTCGCAAGCGAACGCGACTTCCGAAAGGAGCCGGGCCGGGTCGCGAACGTCGAGCGCGAGCGTTTCGCCCCCCGCCAGCATCACCGCGTAAAGGTGCGCCGGGAAATAAGGGGACGGGACGATCGCCAAGTCGCCGGGCCCGCAAAGCGCGAGAATCGTGTGGCTTAGCGCGTCTTTCGAACCGAGCGTCGCGATGATTTCCGTGTCGGGATTTAACCGGACGCCGTAATATTTGAGGTAACGCGCGGCGACCTCGCGGCGGAGGTTCGTCGCTCCGCGGGCGGCGCCGTATCCGTGAACTTTCGGGTTGCGAATCGCTTCGGCTAGCTTTTCGATCACGACGTCGCTCGGCGGATCGGACGGACTTCCCATTCCAAGGTCGACGACGTCCGCTCCGGCGCGGCGCTTGGCGTATTTGAGGGCGTTCAGCTCGGCGAAGAGGTAGGGCGGGAGACGCTTAACGCGTTCGGCGACGTTGATTTCGAACGGACGCGGGTCGTCCGGCGCGTCGTTCGTTTCGGCTTGCGCGGACAACCGAGCGGCGGTCGCTTCGGCGTCGACGTCGACGGGCGTCGACGCGGCGCTTCCGGCGTTTTCAAGGGGGGCGTTTTCTTCGTTAAACCGTTTTTTATCTTCCCAATCGTTCGACATAGCGACCTCGGCGGTAATATAGGGGTTAAAACGGGCGTTTTCGGCAAGTTGCGCAAACCGGAAACGTCGACGAAAGAAGCGAAACGGAGGGAAAGGTGCAAAAAGCGCGCTTGACCGACCGTTCGACGCGTTCGCCGTCTATTAATAATAACGCCGTCGGCGATTTCGACAACGGGCGCGGCGGGAATTTTTGAAAGAAATTGCGTTTTGGATTTTTCAAGGGTTTTTTGACGCGGAGAATCGTTTTCGCCGTCTTGTCGACGCGCCGAGGTCGAGATATAATAAAGAAACGAAGCAAAACGATCGCTTTTTGGGTTGGCAACGGAGGTTTCTGTGTTCAAATCGTCTCCCTTTTCCTTTTCGTTTTTGACCGAAATTTTGGCGTCGCCGTCGGTGAAGCCTTGGGCGAGCCGTCTGCATCCGTCGGCGGTCTTGGCGGTCGTCAAGGGCGTGTTGAACGACGTGTCGCAAGAGGCGCTTTCGGCGGCGAGCGAGTTGCGTCGGCCCGATTTGGCCGAGTTGATCGAAAAGATCGTCGGGCGTTTGGCGGCGCTGGGGGACGACGCGGAGCCGCTCGTCGTCGACGCGCGGGGGCGTGTCTTCGCCGACGACTTCGAACGCTTGGCGGCGGAGGCGGTCGCCGAAGCGGCTTGGGCGTTTGCGGAACCGCGAACGGAATTTTCCGAACGCAAGGACGCGGCGCGAGAAAAGGAAACGGTCGCGCGACTTTGTCAAGCGACCGGCGCCGAGGCGGCGGCGATTTTTTCGAACTTGACGACCGCTCGGATCGCGACGTTGGAAACGTTGGCTCCGGACGCGGAACTGGTCGTCGCTCGACGCGATCTTTACGAACGGGACGGCGGCGAACGGCTCGAAACGTCGCTCGACTTTTTTCCGATCGTTCGGCGCGAAGTCGGGGCCTGCAACGCCGTCGACCCGAGCGATTACGCGGCGGCTTGCAATCCGAAAACGGCGCTCGTTTGGACGACTCGCGGACGTTGGGCGACCGGCGGACGACGCGTCGACGTCGCCGAACTCGTCAAATTGCGGACGGCGGAAAAGTTGAATTTCGCGATCTTGGGCGAGTTCGAGTTCGCGCCGATTCTCGACCTGTCGGAATTTTTTGACGCGGCGCTTCCGACCGTCGGCGAACGGCTCAAAAGCGGATTCGACTTGGTTCTTTGCGACGGCGCGCAGTTGATCGGCGGCCCGTCTTGCGGTTTGATTTTCGGATCGCGTTCGAAAATCGACGCGATTTCAAAAACGCGAACGGCGCGAGCGACGAAGTTGGGGCGCGGCGAGGCGGCGGCGCTGGCGAAAACGTTGGAGCTTTACCGCGAACGCGACGCGGCGCTCGCGGCGATTCCGGCGCTGCGGATTTTGTCGACGTCGGTCGCGAACTTGGAGAACCGCGCGAAACGTTTGGCGGCGCTTTTGGAAACGGCGCCTTGCGTCGCGAGCGTTCGAACCGTCCCGGGACGTTCCCCGCTTTGCGCCAACGCGACGTTCGGTTCGTCGCCGACTTGGCTTGTCGAAGCGCGACCGAAAGGGTTCGCGCCCGCCGAACTCGCGCTCCGTTTTGAAACGTCGTCGCCGCGGTTGCTGACGCGTTGGACGCGCGACGCGTTAACGCTCGACTTGAAAACCGTCGCGCCGGAACAAGACCTCGTCGTCGCCGAAATTTTTGAAAAAATCGTTCCGACGGAACGACGAGCGGCGGACGCGTAACGACGGTCTTGCGTTAAATTGGGAAGATTCGAGGGAATAGGACGGCGCGAAATTAGAAGAACGACGGAAGAACCGCGTTTTCCCCCTTTACGCGGCGAGGAAAAAAGGGTATCCTAAAAACGACGCGACGCGGCGAACGTCCGAGCGAAGGCGACGTTCGCGACGCCGGAACGCGTTTGATAGGCGAATAAGGCGATCGAGGTAGAATAGGCAAAATGACAAACGACCGAACGCGACGCAAAGCGCGGACGTTTCAACGAAAAAACGGCGGAAATTGGAAAAGCGCGACGACGCTTGGCGTTTGGGCGTTGGCGTTCGGCTCCGTCGCGTTTGCCGCCGAAGAAGGCGCCGCGTCGAAAGGAACGGCGAACGCTCCGGCGCCGGACGTCGCGTCTTGCGCTCCGAACGGCGCGAGCGCGAGGGG
>JAGBDD010000132.1 GCA_017937685.1 Thermoguttaceae bacterium
CGGTTTCGGCGTCCACTCGCTCATCGGTTTGCGCGCCGCGCCGATCGCCCGCCCCTTCGCCGGACTGACGACCGGAACGCCGACGCGGCGAATCGCGCTTTCGACCGGGTCGCGCCGGTAACCGACGTCGACCATCAGCCGCGAAATCGACAAGACGTGTCCCGAAACCGAAAGCCAAGTTTCCCCTAAAATCTGATGAATCAAGGAGAAAACGCCCTCTTGGATTCCGCCGTCGACGTCCGCGAACGCGAACGTTTGCTTGAGCGTCGCGTTTCCGCTCCGCCCTTTGAAAAAATACTCTTCGCGCTGTTCCGGGAAACTTCCGTAATCGACGACGAAACAGGTTCGGTCGTCCTTAAAAGCGCAAACGGCATAATAAAGGACGTCGGCGTGAACGTCGATAAACGCGGTGAGCGTCGTCGCGTCGTTCGGGACTTGGAACCGTTCGAGCCCGTTCGTTCGCGACCGAATCGTCCGCGCGTCGCAAACGAGCGACGCCGTCTCCGGCGTTCGCGGCTCGTTTTGCCGTTCCGACCAAAAGGACGCTTCGTCGTCGATCAAGTAATTCATCGCCCGCTGGAGTCGCGACGCTTCCTTTTTCCGGTCGTAATTTTCGGGCCAATCGACGACGGCGCCCGCGTCCATCGCCTCCCGATGTTCGGCGTAAAAGGCGTTCGCCTCCTTCGCGCTCTTGCGACGCCGCGACGCGTACTCGCGCAGCCAAAGGTCGTCGAGCCGGTCGGGAAAACGCTCGACCATCTTGAAGCGCAAGCCGTTCCATTGCGGCCGCGTTTCCGGACTCAAATAAATCGCGGAAACGTCGTCCGGCTCGATGCAAGTGCAAACCATTACGACCGTCATCGAGTCGCCGTCCGCCGCGAGCCCGATAATATCGCGCTCGATTTTGTCGCAAATCTTCTTGACGCGCTCCGGGTTCTTCGCGTCCTCGATCTTTTGCAAGTCGTCGCAAACGACGAGCGAAGGGCGCGCCGTCTCCCCGTCGACGCCGTCGGTCGACGCGCCGCGAATCGCGCCGTTAATCCCGACCGCTCGAATCGTCGCGGCGCTCGCGGCGGAACCGGGAATCGTCGGCGTTTTGATTTTGTCCGTCTGCCAAACGATTCCGGTCGCCTCCCCTTCGAAGAGTTGTCCGCGCGCAAGCAACGCCGAGCCGCCGAGTCGCGCGAGCGGAACGGCGACTTCCGGGAAATCTTCGCGAATCCGCTCCGAAACGAACGACTTTTTGACGTCGGCGAGGAGTTCCGTCGCCTCCGTTTTCGTCGCCGAAACGACGAGGACGTACTTGTGCCAACCGTAAAGGATCGCCCAAACGACCGCGCCCTTGACGATCGTCGTCTTCCCGGCGCCGCGCGGCGTCGCGATCGCCCGCAAGCCGCCGTTAAGTATCGCGTCTTGCAGCGTCCGAATATAACGCAGGTGGTTGCGACTAAACGATTTCTTGAACTTCTTCGGCAAATACGTCCGAAGGAAAAGCGCGAGGTCGTATTTGCAGGCGGCGCGTCGGCGAGCGTTGAAAATCGGCGGAAGGGGCGCGATTTCCCGACCGGCCAACGACGTTCGCCGCGACCGTTCGGCGGCGCGCCGTTTTTGCCGTTCGTAAGCGGCGGCCCCCTTATCGCTCGCCGTCGCGCTCGTCCGTCGTTCCGTCCCTTCCATCGTCGCCGTCGTCGCTTTCCGCCGTTCTTTCCGTCTCTTCCGCCGCGTCTTTTCTCGTTTCTTCCGGCAAAATCCGGTCGACGACGTACTGCGCCGTCAACCGCGCCAACTCTTCGAGCTTGAGCCCCCGCCGAAAGAGCCCGGTCGACTCCAAATAACCGCGAACGATTTCCTCGCGTTCCGTCGCCTCCGTCTGCGCCGCCGAATCGGCGTTGGCGAAGTCGCATAACCGCAAGACTTCCGCCTGTTGACGCAACGCCGCGAGCGCGTTCTTGACGTCGCCGGTCGCGAGCGCGTCGGCGAGGGCCCGTTCGACGAGAATTAAGTTCTTTCCAAGCGCGAGCCGCCCGTCGGTCGACGCGGTTCGAATCAAATAATCGCGGGCCGCGTCGACTTCCGCCGTCGACCGCCCGACGCAAGCGACGTCTTCCCCGTCCCGCGCGATTCGAAACGCCAACTCGCGAACCGCTTCCGGCGCAAGCCCGCAAGCCGCCCCCGCTCGACCGTCCCCCTTGCAAACCGCTCCCGCCTCTCCCCGCTTCGTCAACTCAACCGCTCCCGCTAAATTTTCAAACGCCCGTCAACTTTTCGCAAGAAAGAAACAAAACTCCATTTCTTGCTCGATACGTTTGGGGTGCAAATCGAGCGTTCGAAAGTAGTACCTAGCCCCCTCCGCCCGTCTCGACCGCCGCGCTCGCCGCCGCTCACTTGACGACCGCTCGAAACGTGAAGTAAATCGGATTCCCGCCCGACTTGCGCTTGACGCAAACCTGAACCGCGAACGTTCCGGAATCGCCGAAAAGCGGCCGCGTCGTCGCGTCCGGCGTCCAAACGAAGTTCGGCCCGACCGCGTCGAGCGTCCAACCGTCGATTTCGGTCGGCGCTTCGAGGATTGCGTCGAGCGGAACCGCGACGTCGGCCCAACCGTCGACGGGCGTCCAAATTTCCCGCGCGCCAAACCCCGGCGATACGGCGTAAACGGTCGCGGTCGCCGACTCGACTTCGTCGCGACTCAAATAGACCGCCGTCAGTTTATTTTTGACCGAAGCCAAGAGCAAAACGTTTTCATTCCGATACATAACGTTCCCCGCCGAAATAAGTTGCGTCGCCGTCTCCCACTCGACCGCGACCGTCGCGACCGCCGAAATATCGTCCGCGACGTAGACGTAAAAGTCGCCGGTCGGGAACCAAGCGAAATCGACGGTAAACGTCGCGCCGTCGAAGATTCGGAAGCGTTCTTTTCCGCTTAGCGCGACTTCGAGCGGCGACGCGCCTTCCGTCGGCGTTGTTGCGACGACTTCCCAACCGTTCGGCGCGGCCGCGTTTTCCCGCTCGACGCAAACTCGCGCCGTTTCGTTGGTTGCGCTCCAAGCGAGTTTCGCTTTCGTCGGGCCGGTCGCGGTCGCGGCGAACGTTTCAACTCCGGCGCCAAAGTCGACGACGCGAATTGTTTCCGCGACCGTCGCGGCGGTCAAGTCGGTTCCTTGCGGCGGCGCGAAATAACCGGCGCCCGTAAACGTCGCGGCCCCGACGCTCGCGCTCTCCGTCGCCGTCAAAATCGCGTCGACGTAAGTCGCGGCGGTTCCCGACGTTGCGTTGATTGCGTTGGAAGTCGCGGCGGTTCCCGACGTTGCGTCGGTTACATTGGAAGTCGCGTCGGTTCCGTTGGTTGCGTTTGCTCCGTCGGTCGCGTTGATTTCGTCGGTCGCGTTGGAAATCGCGGCGGTTCCGGCGGTTGTATTGGAAGTCGCGACTGTCGCGGCGGTTCCGTCGGTTGCGTCGGTCGACGCTCCGGCGTTAAATTCGACCGTCGCGCCGTTTCGAATCGTCAACGCGTTTGCTTTAACCGTCGCGTTTGCAAGGGTTAGTTTCGCGTTTGC
>JAGBDD010000133.1 GCA_017937685.1 Thermoguttaceae bacterium
AATTCGTCGTTCGGCGCGGGGGGCGCGAGGGTCGCGTCGAGTCCTTGGGCGCGCGTCCGGAAGGGGATCCCGGTCGGGGACGCGACGACGAAGTCGGCGGCGCCGGCGACGGCTTCCGGGAGGAAGACGAGGGGCGTTTCGATCGCGTCGGTCGTCGGCAGGTTCTTGCGGAGCCGAAGTTCGAACGGGACGCTGCGCGACGTCGCGAGACGGAGTTCGAACGCGGCGACGTCGGACGGAAGATCGAGGGCGCGCGCTTCGAGGTCGGAGAGGGGCGCGGCGCGGAAAACGCGTTCCGGTTCGGTCGCGAGCGCCCAAGTCCAAGGGGTTTCTTCGGCGATCGTTCGCTCGTCTTCGCGGGAAACGAAGAAGAGGACGCGGTCGACGCGAGAGCCGGGCGTCGGGACGCAACGGAGCGTCCAAACGGTCGAAAAGTTGGTCGCGTCGAGTTCGCCGACTCCGGAGAGTTCGGCGGAGTAGTTGAGGCGTTGACGGCGGAGCGTCGCGACGGCGTCGGCGGTTTGATCGCCGAGATAAAGGCGCGTTCCTCCGGCGTTGGCGGCGAGCGCGTCGCGCAAAAGCGTTTCGTTGAAAACGAATTTCGGGGACGTCTTGACCGGGACGAACGGGCGACCGGCGCGCGTCGTTAATTCGATTTGAGCCGACGATTCGGAGCGGAGCGCGAGCGCGTGCGCGCCGTCGAGAACGTTCGCGAGTTCGAGCGGCGCGAGGCGGTCGACGGCGATCGTTTGGTCGAACGGTTCCGAAAAGCGGGCGGCGAGCGAAACGCGGATCGGGCCGTCGGTCGTCGACGCGGTCGGGAAGGAGAGCGCGAGAAAAGAACGACCGTCGCGTTTTTCTCGAGTCCAGTCGACGCGTTCGTCGCCGGTCGTTTGGACGGCGTCGATTTCCCAACCGGGGGTTAGCGGAATGGAAAAGCGAGTCGCGTCTTGGCGGTCGCGCTGGACGAAGAGGACGGTTTTCGCGGAAATTTCGTCGTTGGCGACGAGACAGTCGGTCGCGCTGTCGAAGATCGGGGGCGTTTGACGCGTTCGCAGGTCGACGGCGATTCCCGCGTTCGGGGTAAAAAATTTGAAGGCGAAAACGTCTTGTCCGTCTTGGCGAGCGCGGCGCGCGTCGCTTGTTTGAACGGCGTCGAAGGGCGTCGTCGACGCGACCGAGAGCGGGCGAACGACCGTTAAACGGCAAAGGGTTTCCTTCCAAAAGAGGGCGTCCGATTCGAGGCGAACGGACGGGAGTCGCCAAGACGCGTTTTTCAATTCGATCGGGCAAAAGGCGACGACCGTTAATTCGCCGAGCGTTTCCGAGTCGCGGCGCGCCGGAGCGCGCAAGCGCAAGCGCGTCGTTTGGCCGTCGTTCGTTCGAGGAAGCGACGCGACGTCGATTTTTTCGCCGTTCCAATCGAGCGAGACCGGAACGAGCGGCGCGTCGAGGACGAGGGTCGCGTCGTCGAGCGGAAGCGCCGAGCGATCGAACGCGAACCGAGAAACGGATTCGACTCCTTCGAGCGAAAGGCGGCGCGAGGTTTCTTGACGGTATCCGATTTGGCGGCGCGCGTCGAGCGTCGAGGAACGGGCGATCGTCAGCCGAGTTTGCGATTCGCCGCCTAAAAAGACGCGCCAAGTTCGCGTCGTCGCGGCGTTTTCCGACGTTTCGGGGAGGCGCGAAACGGGTTCGGCGTCTTGGAAGTCGCGGAAGGCGTTCGCGTCGGACGGCGCCGGAAGCGCGGGCGTTTCGACCGGTTCGACGACGCCGTTGGAGATCGAAACGAGCGCGTCGAGCGGCGTTTCCAAGCGCATTTCCGTTCGCGGCGACGGCGGCAAAAGGAGGTCGAACGAAACGGAGCCGGACGCGTCGACCGAGCCGCGCCGCGACCAACGGAACGAATAAGCGCCGTCTTCCGGGTTCGCTAAGTAAAGTCGCGAATCGGGATACAGGCCGACGAACGCCTTCGTTCCGATCGGCGAAGCGGTTGGAGCGTCGGAAGGAGCGCCGCCGTCGGGAAGTTTGACGAAGGAGGACGCCGCCGCGGAGAACGGGGGAAGCGGAACCGAGGGCGAAGCGGGCGCGCCGCCGACGAACGTCAGCTCGAACGTTCCGGTTCCTTCGAGCGCGTCGCCGTCGAATTTCGCGTCGAGAAAGAGGGAGGAAACGACGCCTTGCGAAGAAACGTCCGCGCTCGCCGCGTCCGTTTCGGAGGTCGCGCGGAGCCAATCGTCGAACGTTTCGACGCGAATCGGGTAATATTTTTCGTCGCCCCAAGGCCAAGCGTCGATTTTATCGGCCGGCGCCATCCAGAAACGGAAGGCGGAGGCGGACGCGTCGGACGCGGAAACGGGGCGCGCGTTCGAACTCGAACTTGAACTCGTCGCGTTCGCCGACGCGGCGGGCGGAGCGTCGGCGGCGAAAAGAGCGAGAAACGACGGCGAGAGGAACGCGACGACAAAAGCCGAGAAAAACGAAACGCCGAGCGAGCGGCAAAAGCGCGGTCGCGTCGCGAAAAAAGAGCGGGAAAGCGTCATATCGGGCGTCCGTTCGTCGGTTGGGCGGGAGGGGGAAAAACGGGGGAAAAGCGGCGTCGGCGTTTGTTTTTTCGCGTTTTTTTTCGCGAGACTTGAACGTTTCGCTCGCCGCGCTCGACGTTTGGATTTTAACGATTTTGGGGGCGTCCCGCGTCGGCGGCGAAGCGCGGAACGGTTAACGGTCGCCTCCGCCGCCGACGCGGGACGAATCGGAGCGGCGCGGGGCGTCGCCGCG
>JAGBDD010000016.1 GCA_017937685.1 Thermoguttaceae bacterium
CCGCTCGCTCGACCGTTCGCGCGGCGCCGATTCCGACGCCGACAAAACGCGCCTTCCGTCCGACGCCGTCGGGAACGTTCCGACCGGTTGGCGGGTTTCGTCTTGGCTCTTCAGCGTCGCGCTGCACGTCGGCTTGGCGATTATCCTCGCGCTAATTTTCTTCCCGGCGCCGAGCCAACCGGTCGTCGAGGCGATCTTCTCGACCGAAATCGGCGACCAACTCGACTTTTTCACCGAAGACGAAGGCAACCTCAACCCGAACGAAGCGGAGGAATACGCGCTCGACGTTCCGCAAGAGCTTAAAATTGAAGACGCTATCGTCTTTGAAGAGAAGGAATTGCCGTTCGTCCCGAACGTCGACGCGCCCTTTTTCGAGCAGTCGCGCATCGAAATGACCGACGCCCTCTCCGGCCGCGTCGATCCCGGAACGAAAAACGACTTGATCGCGAAATACGGCGGGAACCGACGCACCCAAGACGCGGTCGCCGACGGCCTCGCTTGGCTCGCAAAACAACAACGCCGCGACGGCTCTTGGAGTCTGCAGGGCCCTTACGCCGACGGCGTTTCGCCGAGTATGCCGGACAATCCGGTCGCCGCGACGGGCCTCGCGCTCCTCGCGTTCCAAGGGGACGGCGTCACCCGAACCGACGGCGAGTACGCCGCAACCGTCCGCCGCGGTTGGACTTGGCTCCTCAAACAACAGCGCGACGACGGCTGTTTCACCCCCGACGGCGTTACGGCGGAGAGCCTTTTTTACACGCACGCCGTTTGCACGATCGGAATCTGCGAACTCCTCGCGATGGAAAAGGGCGCGAACGTTTCGCTCCGACGCAAGGCGCAAAAAGCGGTCGAATTTTTGCTCGAAAATCAGCATCCGAAACTCGGCGGTTGGAAATACGTTCCCGGCGTCGGCTCCGACCTTTCCGTTACCGGTTGGTGTTTAATGGCGCTAAAAACGGCGCAAGCGGCGAAAATAAAAATTCCGGAATCGCATTTCGAACGCGTTTCAAAATTTCTCGATTCCGTCCAATACGACGACGGCGCCGGGTACGTTTACGAAGTCGACAAACGCGGTCGAATTAGCGACGTCAACAAGCGCCCGTCGATGACGGCGACCGGCCTTCTTTGCCGCGAATACCTCGGTTGGGAACGGGACAATCCGGCGCTCGAACGGGGCGCGCAAACGTTGACGCTTCCGGAATTTTTAGTCCGTTTCCCGCAAACCGCCGAAGAGGAGAAAGCGTTTTACAGCAACGTTTACGGTTGGTATTCGACGTCGATGGCGCTGAAACATCTCGGCCCTTACGACAAATATTGGCGACGTTGGAACGCGGCGCTGAGCGCGGAACTCCCCAAGCGCCAAGAGCCGAAAACGTCGAAGGAAGCCGGGAGCTGGAACCCGAAATACGACGAGTACAACTTCGGCGGCGGTCGGCTTTACGTTACGACGCTGTCGATCCTTTGCCTCGAAGTTTACTACCGTCATTTGGCGATTTACCGCGACTGACGACGCCGTTTTTGATTTTTCTAAAAACGCGACGATTATTTCGAACCGCGCGCCTTTTTGCGGTCTCGTCTTACCGGTCTCGTCGAGTCGAGCCGACCCGCTCGAGAAAGTTTGCGGTAAGTCCCGGCGAAGCGCCAAGAGCGCCGTTTGAAAACAACGATTTTCGCAACGTTTAAAAAACAATCAAAGCGCGACGCTTCGCCCGCCGTCGCTTTCCTTTTTTCCGTTTTATTCCGACGCGCCGTTCGTTCCATTTGGAAGCGTTTCGCGCCGTCGCCCTTTCCTTTCCGTTTTCATAAAGGACCGATTTAATGCAACTTACGCGCAGAACGTTCCTCCTCGCGACCGCTCTTCTGTCGGCGGTTCGTCCCGACCTTCTCTTCGCCGACGGCGCGTCGTCCGCTCCGTTCGTTCCGAAAACCGGCGCGTTCGGCGGCGAAAAGCTCGTCTTCGCCGCGTCGAACGACGTCGGTTGGGGCGGCTTCCTCGGCGCTCGCTACCAAAAATCGCTCGACCGCCTGTCGCAAGAGCCGATCGACAAGGTCGACTTCGTGTTGGCCGACGTTAACTTCAACCAAGAGCGGCGTTTCACGAACTACAGCGGCGACATTTCGGGCCGTTATATCGAAATCGCCTCGCTCGCGTCGCGTCCGGATCGCCCGGTTACGCCGATTTTGACGGACGTGATCGACGAAATCGTCCAATACCAAAAACCGGACGGCCATTTCGGTCGCGACGTCGATTGGGACAAGCCGATCGACATTGCGGGCGCCACGGACAAATCGCTCGAAATGCCGATTCTTTGGGGGAACGGTCGCTTAATCCTCGGTCTTTTCGCGGCTTACGAACGCTTCGGGAACGAAAAAGCGCTCGCCGCGGCGATTAAGATGGCCGACTTTTACGTTAATATCGTCGTCAAACGCTTCTGCGACCCGGCGCGAATGGACGAGTACAAGCAGCAGGCCGCCGGGTACGCCGCCGCTTACGTTACCTGCGTCTATCACGGAATCGAGGGGCTCGTCCGCGCTTACCGAGTTACCGGCAAGGCGCAATACCTTGAAACGGCGAAGGTTATGGCCGATTTCCACGAACAATTCGACACGCTCCCGGTCGGGCACAGCCACGGCAGCATTAGCGCCCACGAAGCGCTGATTATGCTTTACGAAGAAACCGGCGAGAAAAAATATCTCGACCGCGTCGCGAACCGTTGGACGGAGGCGGTTTCCGGCGGTTACGTCAACCCCTGCGGCGGCGTTTCCGAGAAGTACGAAGTGTCGTATCCGAGCGACGAGGGCTGCAGCGAGGCGGACTGGATGCGGCTCAACCTAATGCTTTGGCGCAACACGAAAGAAGCCAAATACTTAGACTTCGCCGAACGAATGCTTTACAACGCGTACCAAGCGAATCAATGGGCGACCGGCGGCTTTGGGCACCGTCATCTCGGCGTCGACGACAAGGGCCCGTTCTCTTGGAAACCTCGTTACGCCGAGTCGTATTGGTGCTGCAGCTATCACGGCCCGCTCGGCTATTACGAGTTGAAGGAATTTTTGGCGGTCGGCGCGGTCGGAAACGACGGCGCGAAAACGATTTACTACAACTTCCCACTCGAGTTCGACGTTCCGCTCGACCTCGACGGCGAGAAATGGAGCGTTTCGTCGCGCCCGTTCGAACCGAAAAAAGAGGGCGCGCAAACCGTTTTCGGCGCGAAAGTTAAGATCGCGGGCCCCGAAGGAAAAAAAGTTTCCTTGGCGATTCGCGTTCCGGACTGGGCGTCGAACGTTTCGACTTCCGCTTCGCAAACGACGCAGGCGAACGGCGGCTCGGTTTCCGTTTCGACGTCGATTTCGGTCGCCGTCGCGAACGGGCGTTGCGTTTTGGCCGACGTCGACGCGGGTTCGGAATTTGAAATTCGTTTCGCCGCCGAGCCGATTTTTGAAGACCGCCGCTTCAACCGCGTCGTCCTTCCGACGTTGGAAGCCGGCAAAACCGCGACGCTTCCGGAAACGGTGTTGCGCCTCGGCCCGAACGTGTTGGTTTCGAAAAAGAACGACGGTTCCGCGATCGAACCGCTCGCCGTTAAAATCGACGCCGACGGCAAATTTGTCCTTCCGGAAGAAACGCTGACGAGCGTTTACGAGATGAGCGACGCCGAACGCGACGGCGCGCATACGTTCGTCTTCAACGTCGAACTCTCGAAATAACGCCGTTTAAACGCGTCGCGGCGATTCTCGTCGTTCGCCGCGACGCGTTGTTTTCATTGAAACGCCCTTCTTTTCCCCCTCTTTCCCGTCCCCTCCGTCTTTTCTATCTTCGCTCTCGTTAACGCCGTTTCATCGAACGCCCGCCGTTTTAACGGTAAAGTTTGAAAAATTTCGCGAAAAATTCTTGTTTTCCGGCGCCGTTTACGTTATAATTTCCTAAACGCGAAAAACCGACGTCGGCGCGTCTCGCCGCGTCGTCGTTTCGCCTCTCGCGCTTCCTCAACGCCGCGACGTTTGCCAACGTTCGCTCGCGTTTGCCTTTACCGCTTTAACGACAAGGATTTATCGATGCAACACGAAGTCGCTCGCCGCCAATTTTTCGTCGCCGGAGCCGCCGCGCTCTCGACCGCCGCTCTCGGACTCGCCGCCTCTCCCGCCTCCGCGCAAGACGCCGCCCCGACCGGTAAAATCAAAATAATCGGAATCAACGGCAGCCCGCGCCGCGACAAAACGACCGCCGAAGCGCTTAAAAACGCGCTGGACGCGGCGAAAGCGGTCGCGCCGGATAAGATCGAGGTCGAACTCGTTCATCTCGTCGACTACAATCTCTTCGCGTCCGAACGACTTTTCGGCGCCGGGGCGGTCAAAGGGGGCGACGAGTACGCGAAACTGAACGAAAAACTCGCCGATCCGGCGGTTCGCGGCGTTATCGTCGGGAGTCCGACGCACAACGGCGCGCCGAGCGCGCTGATCGCGGCGCTTTTCGGTCAGATCGACCACTCCGTTCTGCAAGGCAAGATCGCCGGTTCGTTGGCGGTCGGCGGCGCGCGCAACGGCGGTCAAGAGCAAGTCGTCGACGGAATCAATACTTATCTCTTCCACGAAGGCGCGATTCTCCCGGGCCCGGGCGGCTCCGGTCGAACCGGCGCGCTCCTTTGGAACCAAAAAGACTCCGTCGCGCACGACGAATTTGGCCTCGGGATGGCGCGCGGTTTGGCGCAACGCGTCGCGAAATTGGCGCTCGTCGTCCCCGCCGACGCGTTGAAGTAAACGCCGACAACGCCAACGTCTACCGTTCGTTAAATTTATTAAAACAGGCGGCGTTATTCCCAAACGCCGCTTACTATATCCAAATATTTTTTATCAAGGATTAACAGTTACCTATCCTTGCTTGTACAAAGCAGAAAGTTTATTTTGTAATTCGCGTCGAAAATCATCGTTACGAGGCGTTTCTTTTATTCCCATTCCCCAAAGCGTATCGTAAGCGCGACGCAATTTTGGATAAACATATTCTCCAAACAATTCAATAGAGTCTGTAAAACCTCGCGACTGAGGACATATAAGAGCGCGTTTCAAACAACCGTTTGTTATTCCGGCGACATAATCAGCTAGTTGCACCCCTACGCTCAACGAACTCGATTCCGTCAAAATCCCTTGATATAAGTTACTACATTTTTTAACATATGTTCCATTCTTAGAAAATTTGCAGCATTTTTCTTTTATATATTTTTCAAACTTTTGATCTGATTCGTCCATTATAAAAGTGGCAAAACCATTTTGTTCCTGCATCTCTAATTGCACGCGCTCAAACGCATCTTCAAAGGAAAATCTAATCGCATCGTTATCATTTATCCGCACATGAAACGGCTCTACATTAGAAGTAATTGTCAAAACGTATTTTACAGAACCTTTATCCGCTACATTTTTCAAAAATTTCCGACAATACTCTAATACCCCTTCCCGACCAAGTTTTTGAATCGTCGTTGTACGCGATTTTCCTTTTTCACAATTCCACGCGTCAGACCATTTAATTTCTTCTCCGCAAGGTATTTCAGCTTCTCTGTTTAACAAACCAATTTCCTCTTGCAATACTTGATAATCGTCAATAGATATCAAAGCGTAAGAACGAACATAAAACGGATGCGTTTTTTGAAATTGTTTCGAAGGTTTTTCCTTATATTGCCCCGCTTCATCGGTAAACGTATAATATGCGACTGTCAAGCTTATTTTCCCCGTCTGTAAACTGATATTTAGCGTTATGGCGAAATAAGATTTCTTTCTAATCCCGCCAAACGTGAACTTTACCTTCCCCCACAGAATTATACGCAAGACATCGCTTTTTGGCTACACAAAGTTAGCCAACAATTCCACGCCCCGTAAATAAAAAACGCGCCGTCGAGAAATTTCGACGGCGCGTTTTGATTCGATCGTTCAAACCGCGTCCGAAAAACGCGGCTCGAACGTTTCAAGCTAAATCGCTAAAATTAACGAGCTTGCGCTTCGTTGCGGGCGACTTCTTTCGCTTCTTCTTCCGAAACTTCCGGAATGTCGTCTTGAGCGGCGGTCGCGGCGGCGCGGTCGACCGCTTCTTCCGAAACCGCTTCGAATTCGAACGGAACTTCCGTGAATTCCGCCGCTTCTTGAATCAGCGTCAGAACTTTGCGTTCGATGATTTGGTTGCGGAGAACGTCCATATTGCCGGATTTTTCGATTTGAGCGCGGATACGGCGCGGCGATTCGCCCGATTGCGCGGCCATCAACATAATTTCCAAATCGTAGTCGCGTTGTTCGTCGACGATGTTTTCGCTTTCCGCGATCTTTTCAAGGATGAAGTGTTCCTTCAACGCTTGAGCCGTCGTCGCGGCGCTGTTTTGACGCAGGAAGTTGATTTGACGAACGATTTGTTCGTCTTCGAAGCCGCTGCGTTGGAGTTCGTAAATCGCGCGTTGGAGTTCGCGATCCGATTGACGACGGAGAAGCGCCGGCGGAAGTTCCCAGTTCGCGTCGGCCGTCAGTTGTTCGGTAATTTGACGGCGAGCGCGTTGGCGTTGTTCGTGTTCGAGTTGACGTTCAAGCGTTTCGAGAACGGCGTCGCGGAAGTCGCCCATATTTTCGAAACCGCCGAGTTCTTCCAAGAATTTGGCGTCGATTTCCGGAAGTTCGAGTTTCTTGACTTCCTTAACTTCGAACTTCGCCGAGATTTCTTTGCCGCGGAGGTTTTCGTCCGGAGCGTCGGCGGAGAGAGTCAGCGTCGTTTCGCGAACGTCGCCCGCTTTCGCGCCTTCCATCAACTTGTCGAAATCGGCGATCGAACCGTCGTGGAACGAAAGGGTCGGACGAATGCGGAGCGTTTCGCTTTCGGCTTCCGAAATAACTTTGCCGTCGTGTTCGAACGTCAGTTTGACGACGACGTAATCGCCGGCGGTCGCGGCTTCGTCGGTCGCGACGAGTTTGCCGTAGTTCGTTTGAATGCGTTTGATCGCGGCGTCGACGTCTTCGGCGCTAAATTCGCGAACCGGTTTTTCGAGCTTGAGGCCCTTCCAGTTCGGAACGTCGAAGGTCGGACGGACTTCGACGTCGTATTCGTAAACGAACGGGCCTTCTTCCGGAAGGACGATCGCGCGGACGTCGAAGTCCGGTTCGCTGATCGGCGTCATATCGGCGTCTTCGTTCGCTTGCGTCAAGCTGTCGATAAGGAGCGCGCTCTTGACGCGTTCTTTAACGTCTTCTTTGAAGCGTTTTTCGATCAGTTTGCGCGGCGCTTTACCGGCGCGGAAACCCGGAATCGCGGCGTTCGCTTGGAGTTCGGCGTATTCGAGATCGAAGCGTTTTTCAATGTCTTCGCGCGAAACTTCGACTTTAACGTGACGTTCGCAGGAGCTTTTTTCTTCGACGTCGATTTTGAGCGTCAGTTTTTCAACGTTTTCGAGGGCGTCAAAATTTTCCATTATTGTCGTCCTTATCGGTAAAATTGGTTAAGAGGCGTTCGTGCCGCTCCGTTCCGCCGCAAAACGCGGCGCAAGAAAGCGACGACCAAAAAGGAACGCGGACTCCTCCGCGTCGGCGACGCTTGCGAAATCTTCGAATTTTTCGAGAACAAGCAAGAAAAAACGAAAGACCTCGAAAACGTCGACGTTTCCCAGGTCTCTTAACCGCCGCCAAAGGAAGCGACGACAAAAGGCGCGCCCAAAACACAGGCGCGCCGCGAAATACGCAAGGGCAACGCTAAATGTCTCGGAACAAGCTGCTTCGAACGAAACCCATGTCCAAAACCGGGAAACCCTAAACTGTAAAGAGCGGGCGAAGGGGTTCGAACCCTCGACAACAACATTGGCAACGTTGTGCTCTGCCAACTGAGCTACGCCCGCAAAAACGCTTCCTTATTTAAAGACGCGAAACTTGCGTCTCGACTCAAAACGCAGACCGCTCAAACGAACAACCTAACGTTTCAAGAGAGCGGGCGAAGGGGTTCGAACCCTCGACAACAACATTGGCAACGTTGTGCTCTGCCAACTGAGCTACGCCCGCGAAAGTCGTCTTAATCTTCGGAAAATCGGGAAACGTCGTTTACCGGCTTACCTCCAACCGACACGAACGATTATAGCCGACTTTCCCAACGGCGCAAGGGGTCTTTTTTCATTTTTTTCATTTTTTTCTTCGCGACGCGTTGAGAAGCCGTTTTTTCCCGAGCGAAGGCGCGTTTTCTTTTCTCGCGAGCGGCTTTGATTCGCCGATTTACGAACGCCGTCGAGCCCCAACGTCCGACGCAATCGTTAAAATCGTTTCAATACAACCGCAAAACGCGTTTTCGCTCGCTTTTCTTGGAACTCGCGCTTCGTTTCCTTGATTTTTCGCCGGAACGTCGTTATATTATAAGTTACACTTACGATTAGTCGCGCCGGAGCGTTCTCGTTTTCCGTCTTCGCTCGACGCGTTGCAGGAGCTTCCGATGGAAATCAGACTCACTATTTACGACGAAGAAAAACGTCATTTTTCGCAACCGATCAAACTTCCCTGCGTCGTCGGACGCGGGCGGCAGTGCGACGTCGTCGTCGTTCACCCGTTGATCAGCCGCAAACACTGCGAATTTTATCGGGAGGGACGGCGTCTGATGGCGCGCGACCTCGGTTCGCTCAACGGTTCTTTTTATCGAGGCAAGCGTCTCGAGCGTCCGGTCGAACTTGCTCTCGGCGAAGAAATTTCGTTCGCCGGGCTCAATTTTCTCGTCGAATCGGTCGACGCGACGACGACGCACGCCCTTCCCGACGCGAAATCGTCGCAAGACGACAGCGTCGTCGACCTCGAGCAATTCGACGTCGGCGGCTCGGCTTTTTAGTCGCGCTTTCCTAAAAAGCCGGTTGCGTTTCGCGTCAAAATCGGTATAATCGATTGAAAGTCGTCCGATCGTCTTTCGCGTTTGCGGAGGTTCGACGACGTCGCGTTGCATTAATATTAACGTCAAAATCCGCCGTTTTCGCTCGACTTTTCGCCGTCGAGCGTTCGTTGATTCGGCGTTTCGTTTTTCCTTCCGTCTCGCGCCCCGTCCGGTTCGGTCGACGCCGCGAGTCGGCGCCTTTTGGAGTTTCTTATGAAAATCACACGCTTCGGCTTTTGGAAAGCGGCGACCGCGCTCGTTCTCGTCCTCGCGACGACGGCGACCGTTTCGGCGCAGAACCCGTCCGAGCCGCTCCCGGATCGCCTGAATCCGGAAGTCGTCGGGATCAACAACCTCCCGCCGCGCTCGACTTTCGCCTCGACCGCCTACAAACAAATTTCGCTCGACGGCGATTGGCGCTTTAAGCTCGTCGAAGAGCCGGCGCTCGTTCCGTTCAACTTCTCGATGGAAGACTTCGGCACGGATATGGTCGAGTGGAAGACGATCCCGGTTCCGTCGAACTTCCAAATGGAAGGCTACGGCTACCCGGTCTACACGAACATTCCCTACCCTTGGCCCGGCCCTTGGACGCCGCCTTACGTCCCGGACGCGGAAAACTGGGTCGGCCTCTACCGCCGCGAATTTGAAGTCGACCAAGCCGACGTCGCTCGCGACAAGAAAATCATTCTGCACTTCGGCGGCGTCGAATCCTGCTTCTACGTTTACGTCAACGGCGAAGAAATCGGGATGGGGAAAGACGCTCGCACGCCGGTCGAGTTCGATATTTCGAAAGCAATTCGCGCCGGACGAAACACGATCGCGGTGAAGGTTTACCGCCGCTCCGACGGATCGTTCCTCGAAGACCAAGACTTCTTCCGCCTCAGCGGGATTTTCCGCTCGGTCTACTGCTACGTCCAACCGGCGGTCGCGGTCGCCGACGCGAAAGTCGTTACGGAGTTCAAAAACGACGAGCTGACCGAAGCGGTTCTCAAAGTCGAAGTCGCGCTCCAAAACAACACGCCGTACAAAAAGACCGGAACCGCCGTCCTGACGCTCGACGCGAACAACCCGACGAACGTCAATATCGCCGAACGTATCGGCGGCGCGGCCCCGAACGAAGGCGCCGACGTTTCCTTCGAGCTCAAAGGGCGCGAAGTCAAAACGATCGCGTTCGAAATCCCGGTGAAAGCCCCGTACCTTTGGTCGGCGGAGACCCCTTGGCTCTACCCGGCGAACCTGAAGATTTACGACGCCGATTTCAAAACGACGCTCGACGCCGGTTTTAACGTCGGTTTCCGCAAAGTCGAAATCGCCGACGGCCAACTTCTCGTCAACAACAAGCCGATTCTCTTGAAGGGCGTCAACCGCCACGAACACGACGCTTACCGCGGCCACGCCGTCACGGAAGAGGGGATGCTCCAAGATATCCGCGTTATGAAGTCGCTGAACGTCAACGCGGTTCGCACGTCGCACTATCCGAACGACCCGCGCTGGTACGACCTCTGCGACAAATACGGTTTGTACGTCGTCGACGAAGCGAACATCGAATCGCACGGGATGGGCTACGGCAAGGAATCGCTCGCGAACCCGCCGGAATGGCTCGCCGCGCACATGAACCGCACCCAACGGATGGCGTTCCGCGACCGCAACCACCCGTCGATCATCGTTTGGTCGCTCGGGAACGAAGCCGGAAACGGCCCGAACTTCCACGCGACGTACAAATGGTTGAAGGAGTTCGACCCGACGCGCCCGGTTCAGTACGAACGCGCTCAACTCGACTGGAACACCGATATTTTCTGTCCGATGTATATGTCGGTCGCCGGCGCGATCGACTACGCCAAGAAAGAGGAAAAGAAAGCCGACGGCAAACGCCCGCTCATTCAATGCGAATACTCGCACGCGATGGGGAACAGCAACGGCAACTTCAAGCTCTATTGGGACGCCATTCGCGAACTGAAACACCTGCAAGGCGGTTTCATTTGGGACTGGGTCGACCAAGGGATCGCGATGCGCGTTCCGAAGCAAGAAGTCGCCGACCTGAGCGCGAACAAGCTCCCGATCGGAATCGTCGGTCTCGTCGCGCCGCCGGAAGAAGTCGGAACGATTTTCAAAGGCGTCGAAACTTCGCCGCGCAAGGGCAAACTGGGCTTGAAGGGTTACGCCGTCGTCGGCGGTCTCTCCGGCCTCCCGACCGGCGCCAACGCCGACCCGTCGAGCGGCGCCGCGAACGTCGACAAGTTAAACTTCGTCGGCAAAACCCCCTTCACGCTCGAAGCGACCGTTTATCCTTATACCGACGCCGAAGGAACTTACGTCGGCAAGTCGGACTATCAATACGCGCTGAAACAACAAAACGGCGGCGTCCAACTTTACATTTACAACGGCGACCGCTGGATCTCCGCGACCGGCAAAGTCGACGGTTGGCTCAAGAAGTGGCACGACGTCGCGGGCGTTTACGACGGCGAAAACCTGATCGTTTACGTCGACGGCAAGGAAATCGCGCGAACCGCCTGTTCGGAAGCGATCGCCGAATCGCCCTTCCCGGTCGAGTTGAACCGCAACTCGTACCACACGAACCGCTTGGCCGGCGCGCTCCTCCAAACGGCTCGAATTTACAGCCGCGCTCTTCCGGCGGAAGAAGTCGCGACGAACTACTACGACCGTAAAAACCGCGACGGTCTCGAACTTTTCGTCGACTTTAATCAAACGAAAATCGAGAAAACCGACGAAGTTTACTACGGTTACGGCGGCAACTTCGGCCCGGTCGACGTTCCGACCGACCAAAACTTCTGTATGAACGGCGTCGTCGCGGCCGACCGAACGCCGCACCCGGGCGCGCAAGAAATCAAGAAGTCGTATTCGGACGTTTGGATTTCCCGCGCCGACGCGTCGAACGCGAACGATTTTAGCGGTTATACCGTTAAGAACGAATACTTCTTCCGCGACTTGGCGCATATCGAGTTGCACGCGTCGCTCCTCGAAAACGGCGTCGTCGTCGCGACGAAGGAGCTTTTCCCGGGCGCCGACTTCGCCAACGCCGCGCCGCAAACGACGGTTCCGCTGAAACTTGCGTTCGACGGTTTCTCGCTCTCCGACCTCTCGAAGTTCGACGCGAAACCGGGCGCCGAGTACGTCGTTAACTTCGACGTCCTTCAAAACGTCGACGACGGCGCGCTTCCGAAGGGTTCGCTCCTTTCGACCGAGCAGTTCCGTCTCCCGATTTACGCCGAAGCGCCGCAAACGCTGAAAATCGCCGCCGAAAAAGCGACGGTCGCCGACGCGGCCCGAATGCTGGACGAAACGTTCCGCCTCGATTTCTGGCGCGCGCCGATCGACAACGAGCGCGGCAACCGTATGCCGACTCGCCAAAGCGCTTGGCGCAACGCCGCTTACGAGATTAACTGGGCGCCGGAATGGCGCGAGTTCGACGTCGACGGCGCCGCCGGTTTTGAGCGCGTCGGCAAGTTCGCCCGCATCGACGCGACGGTGAAGGAAACGGTCGTCTTCTACGACCGCGCCGCGAAGATTTCGGTCGAAGTCGAAAAAGGCAAGAACGTTCCCGACCTCCCGCGTCTCGGCGGTTATTTCGTTCTCCCGGCGGCTCAAGACGAGGAAATCTCGGTCGAGTATTACGGTCGCGGGCCGGAGGAAAACTATTGGGATCGCAACGCCGGTTCGCCGCTCGGTTTCTACCAAACGACGGTCGACAAGACGCGCGTTTTGACGTACTCCGAACCGGGCGAATTTGGCGCCCGAACCGACTGCCGTTGGGTTGCGGTCGAGAACAAGAGCGGCCAACGCCTCCGTTTCGTCGCGCTCGACGCGAACGGAACGAAGACCGACGCGAACGGCGCCGCGACGCTGACCTTCTCGGCGCGTCGGGCGTTGAATCGCGACCTCGAATCGGTCGAGCATAACTGGCAAATCCCGCGTCGCGACTTCGTCGTTTTGAACGTCGACTTCGCGCAACAGGGCGTCGGCGGCGACGACTCTTGGGGGGCTCAAACGTACCCGCAGTACCGCTTGAGCGGCGACAAGTACCGTTACGAGTTCCTCGTCGAAGTCGAAAAGGGCGCGCTCTAATCGCCCGCTAACCCGCGACGTTCGAACGCTTTAACCGCGTCTCGAACGTCGCGTTCTCCCGAAACGCCGCGTCGATTCGTTTTTCGTCCCGACGCGGCGTTTTTGTCTTTCTTGCGTTCGCTTTTTGCCGAGTTTTCCCCTTTCTTTCTCCTTTTTTCCAAAATTTCTCAAAAAATCGCGACTTTTCGAAATCCGTCCCCCGCCGCGATTCGTCTTCATTAACGAAGCGACGCGACGCCGCGCCGACTTCCGCCTTTCCTTTTTCCCGCTCAACCCCAAAAGGGCGAACCAATGCGCAAAATTAACTTTCTTTCCCTCGCGTTACTACTCGTTGTCGCAACGTTCGCCGCTTGCGACCGCTCGCCCGCGACGCCGCCTCCCGCTCCGCCGGTCGCTTCGACCGGTTCCGTCGCGACGTTCGAACTCCAAGCCGACCCGAACGCGCCCGAAGTCGCTCGAACGCTAACCGTTTACCCGACGGAACTTTACGTCGGCGACGTCGTTTATTTAACCGTCGCGGAAGAAAACCGTTCCTCCGAAACGATCCCGCGGCGGTCGCTCGGTTTTCCGGAGCCTTTCGGTTCGATCGGGACGCTTTCAAGCGCCGGTTTTTCAACGCGTTACGAAGCGATTTCGGAATATCCGACCGACCTTTACTGCGAACGCGGCGTCGAAACGCGCCCCTTGGCGCCGGGCGAACGCCGCATCGTCTCGCGCTACTTTTGCGAAGTTCCGCCGCTTGAAGACTGGAACTCGCCGTTTTTCAAGGAGTTGCGCGAAAAACTTCGCGACGCGCCCGACGGCGTTCCCTGCCGCTGGACGCCGGGCTACTTTCTAACTCCCGACGGCGAACGGCTTTCCGTTCCGCTTGTCGTCAAGGAACGCCCGGACGCCGAGACGCGCCGCCTCGAAGATTGGCTCGCCGCGACGCCGGAGCGTCTTTTGCCGATTATCGACGAAGCGAACCGCAAACGCTTGCGCTCCGAAGAGTTGCCGCCCAACCCTCGAGGCGGCGTGCGCGTCGCCGGTCGTTCGTTCGACCCGCGCGCTTTCGTCCGTTTCAGCTTCCGCAAGCCGAACCGCCCGAACGCGCCGCGAAAATTAACCGATTGGCGCAAGCTCGAAGCGGAGTTTTCCCCGTCGACGCTCCGCGACGAAATCGTTCTAACCCGTTTACAACTCGAATATTACGACGCCGAAGAAGGCGAAGCGTCCGACGCTGCGTTAAAGATTTTAGTCGATTGGCTCCAAAGCCGCCCGGAACCGCAACGCGACGTTATGTCGGCGACGCTTAACGAATCGCGAACCTACCTCCGCGAAGGGCGCGCCTACGGCAAAGACTTCCCCCTTAACGCGAAGAACCGCAAGCTCTTAGAAGCGTTGGGCTTCGCCGTTTTTTAACCGCCGCGACCCCGCGCTCGTTTCGTTCAAAACGCGAAAATTTCCCCAAACGTCGCTAAAAAAAGAACGCAATCCTTTGCAACGCGTTAACTTCCGACGTCGACACCAATTAACGACGTCAAATAACATTTTAACGAAAGGAAACCCGATGAACTCGAATCCTTCCGCCGACGCCCCGTCCGCCGCGAAAACGTCTCGCTTCGCGCGAAAATTTAAACTCGGCGTCGCGACGCTTCTAATCCTTGCGACGGCAAGCGTTAGCCAAGCCGTCTTTCCGACGTCGGCGACGTCGTTCGCCGCGTCGCCCAACGACGTCGCGTCGTCCGAATTTACCGTTTCTCTTGAAGAGAAAACCTTTTACAACAAAGCGACGGGACGACGCGACGCGATCCCGTATCCGCCAGACGCGAATCCGGCGCTTCGCGTTGTCGCCAACATTTTTCCCGACGCAATTCGTTTCGGCGACCCGGTTTACGTCGCCGTTTACGTCGAAAATACCGCGTCGAAACCGCTCGAAATTTTTTCGAATCTTTACAGCGAAGTCAACGATCCGCTTTGTTTTTCGATAACGTCGAGCGAAATTCCGGACGCCGAAGCGCGTTGTTACTTCGAAAAGCAGACGCGCGGCGAAGATTTTCTTGTCCCGCCGCGAGTTACGTTGGCGCCGGGCGAACGCCGCCTTTGGAGTCGCTTCGTCGTCGAAGTTCCGCCGCTCGAAGACTTCGACGCGCCGTTTTATTCGGCGTTGGAGAAAAAAATCGCGCAAGCGCCGGTTTCTTGCGACTTAAACTTCAACTTCGAAATCTTGACGCCCGCGACGCCGGGCCCGCAGGACGTCCGGAAAGTCCAAGGCCGCCTGTCGATTCTCGTCGAACGTCGCCCCGAAAAAGAAACCGCGACGCTTCGTCGCTGGCTCGCTAAAACGGCCGAAGCCAACCTCTTACCGCGCGTCAAGGGAGGTTTCAAAGTCGCTTGGCAAGACGACTTAGAAACGCCCGACTTGCCGGCGACGTCGACGAGTTATCTTTACTTCGAAGGCGATCCCTTTTCGCCTTGGATTTTTATCCGCCCGGGTAATCGCAAGCCGTCGACGCCAAACAATCCGACGACTCTAGCGGGTTGGCGACGCCTTGAAACGGAGTTCGCGCCCTCGACGCTCCGCGACGAAATAACGCTAACCCGTTTGCAACTCGAATATTACAACGCGCCGGCAGGCCCCGAATCGGACGCCGCGCTACTAGCGTTAGTCGATTGGTTGCGCGACCGCCCGGAACCGCAACGCGCCGTCTTGACGGAAGCGCTTCGCTCGAATCGCGTCCTTTTCCTCCAAACGCCGCTCAAAGAAAAGAACGCAATCCTTTGCAACAAGTTAACTTCCGACGTCGACGTCGATTAACGACGTCAAATAACATTTTAACGAAAGGAAACCCGATGAACTCGAATCCTTCCGCCGACGCCCCGTCCGCCGCGAAACCGTTTCGTTTCGCGCGAAAATTCAAACTCGGCGTCGCGACGCTTCTAATCCTTGCGACGGCAAGCGTTAGCCAAGCCGTTTTTCCGACGTCGGCGCCGCCGTTCGCCACGCCGCCCGGCGACGTCGCGTCGTCCGAATTTACTGTTTCTCTCAAAGAAAGACTCGTTTACAACCAAGAGGCGGGACGCGGCGACGCGATCCCGTATCCGCCCGACGCGAATCCGGCGCTTCGCGTTGTCGCCGACGCCTTCCCCAACGCAATCCGTTTCGGCGACCCGATTTACGTCGCCGTTTACGTTGAAAACGCCGCGTCGAAACCGCTCGAAATCATTTCGAATCTTTACCGCGAAATCAACGATCCGCTTTGTTTTTCGATAACGTCGCGCGAAATTCCGGACGCCGAAGCGCGTTGTTACTTCGAAAAGCAGACGCGCGGCGAAGATTTCCTTGTCCCGCCGCGATTTACGTTGGCGCCGGGCGAACGCCGCCTTTGGAGCCGCTTCGTCGTCGAAGTTCCGCCGCTCGAAGATTTCGACGCGCCGTTTTATTCGGCGTTGGAGAAAAAAATCGCGCAAGCGCCGGTTTCTTGCGACTTAAACTTTAACTTCGCCGTCCTGACCTCCGCGTCGTCGGGCTCCCGAGACGTCCGACAAGTCCAAGGCCGCCTGCCGGTTCTCGTCGAGCGTCGCTCCGAAAAAGAAACCGCGACGCTTCGTCGTTGGCTCGCTAAAACGTCCGACGCCAACCTCTTGCCGCGCGTCGAGGGAGGCAAAAAGGTCTCTTGGCGCGACGACCCGGACTCGTTCGACCAGCCGGCGACGTTGACGAGTTATCTTTGGTTCGACGCCTATCCCTTTTCGCCTTGGGCGTTTATCCGTCCGGGCGCTCGCAAGCCGTCGACGCCGAACAACCCGACGACCCTAGCGGGTTGGCGACGCCTTGAAGCGGAGTTCGCGCCGTCGACTCTCCGCGACGAAATAACGCTAACCCGTTTGCAGCTCGAATATTACGACGCGCCCCGGGGGGAAAAATCGGAAGCCGCGCTCCAAACGTTGGTCGCTTGGCTCCAAAATCGCCCGGAGCCGCAACGCCTCGTCTTGACCGATTTCCTTCGTTCGCGGCGCGACTATTTCGACTTCGCAATCGAATTCAAGTTTTTTAAGCGCAAAAACCCCCTTGCCGAGAAAAAGGCGGCCCTGTGCGACGCGCTGACTTCCGACGCGTCGCAACCTCCGTCGTCAGGTCGTCGCTCGTCGAACGACGTCAAGTAACCAATCGCCCGTTTTTTAACAGACGACGCCGCATCGTTTTTCTTTAAACAAGCGGCGCGTTTTTCCAATTTTAACGGAGAACCGACAATGAAACGAACCGACGCAACCTTAATTTTTGCAACGCTTTCGATCGTCGTCTTCGCGGCGACGGTCGCTTGCCCCCCCGCTTCCGACTCGCGACGCGGCGACGCTTTGACGCTCTCCCCCGTCGGCAGTTCCGGCGACGTCGCGACGCAAACTCTCGAACCGCAAGACTTAGCGACGAACCCGCTCCGCGCGACGTTCGCTCTTTATCCGACGGAACTCGCGTTCGGCGACGCCGCGTACTATACGCTCGACGTCGAAAACGTTTCCGATTTCGCCGCTTATTTCGACGAAGACGCCGCGTTACGCGCATTAAACGAATCGTCCTTATCTCGATACGTTGCAAGGGTTGCGGCGACCGTCGACGGCGTCCCGAGCGAATACGTCGCCGCGCCGGAATTAGCGACTCTATTCGTCCGCGCGCCCTCCGAAGAGCCGCAACCGTCGACTTTACAACCGATTAACGACGCAACGTCGTCGGGAATGGGAGGCTCGGTCGACGGGCTGCGCTTGAAACCGGGCGTCAAAACCCGGCGCGTCGCGTCCGCGCTCGAATTTCCGCCGCTCGAAGATTGGAACGATCCGTTCTGGAGGGCGGTTCGCGACAAGCTATCAATCCAAAGTTCCGTCGAGTTGCGGCTTCGGTTCGAACTTCGCCTCCCGTCGAAAGTTAGCGGAGCGCGCGAAACGCCGATCCTTCAACCGCAAGCGCCGGACGCGCCGACGACGGTCGTCGAGCAAACGCTCGTTCTCAAACGACGCGACGTTAAGGAGTTAGCGACGGTCGACACTTGGTTCGAAGCGACGCCGCCCGACGCGTTTCCGGTTTGTTCCGACGACGGAACCTGGAAGGGGCCGCGTTTTTACCGTCGCGACGAAGGGCCGCAACCGACGTTTATCTCCTTAGACGGCGCAAGTTACCGAGCCGACGCTTTTACGCGAATCGGCGCGCGGAAACCGACGCTCGTCGACGCGCCGACGACGGTCGACGGTTGGCGACGCCTTGAAGCGGAGTTCGCGCCGTCGACGCTTCGCGATGAAATAACGCTAACCCGTTTGCAACTTGAATATTACGACGCGTCTGAAGGCGAAGAATCGGACGCCGCGCTTGAAGCGTTGGTCGATTGGTTCAAGACGCGCCCGGAACCGCAACGCGCCGCTTGGCTCTTTTCGTTTAGGCTTCGAGCGCTTCATTTTTTCAAAAATCCGCTCGAAGCAAAACGCGCACCCCTTTATAAAGAGCTAACTTCCGCTTCCGAAAACGCGACCGCGGCCGGCGACGACGCCGAGTAACGGAGCCGCGAGCTTTTCACTTTCAACGGAGAAAACAACGATGAAACGCAACGCTTTAATTCTCTTTATCGCAACCTTTACGTTCCTTGCATTTGGCGAGGTCGCAAACGTTCGTCGTTCCCTCGCGGCGGAACCTCAAACCCCGCCCGCCAAAACCGACGCAAAAACCGACGCAAAAACCGACGCCAAAACCGACGCAAAAACCGACGCAAACGTCGCGCGACAAGAGTTTGCGTCGTTAACGAAGGACGGAGCGCTTCGAACGCGCGCCGCCTTTTACCCGACGGAACTCGCGTTCGGCGACGTCGGCTATTTTGCGACGTTCGAGCGCAACGTCGGCGACGAAGCGTTTTCCGCTTACGCGCCGTTCGAGTTTGAACTCTCGAAATACATCGATTTAGGAGCGATCACGATAACGTCGCCCGACGTTCCGGGTCGGTACGAAATCGCGCCGGAACTGGCGACGCGGCGTTTCTTCGTCAAGAAAATCGGGTTCCGACTCCGCGAAATTCCGCCCGGCGTCGAACGACGCAAAGTCGCCGTCGCGCTTGAATTTCCGCCGCTTGAAGATTGGAACGCGCCGTTTTGGGCAAGCGTTCGCGACAAGCTGTCCCGTCAAAACGCCGTCGAGTTGCGACTCCGCGTCGAATTTGCCCGCTCCGAAGCCGATTATCCTTTCCGCGTCAACGAAACATTCGAAACGCCGCTCGTTCTTAAACGCCGTCCGCAAAACGAATTAGAACGCTTGACGCGTTGGTTCGACGCGACGCCCGTCAACCTCTTTCCGGAGCGTTTCCCCAACGGAGACGGCGCCGGTTTCGTCAAAGCGCCGTCCTCGAAGGGTTCGCCCGATCTCGTTTCGAGCGGAGCGAGCGACGTCGAAATCGGCGGCAAGTCTTACGATCCTTGGCTTTTCGTTCGCAAGGGATTTCGCAAGCCGTCCGACCCGAATAATCCGACGACGGTCAACGGTTGGCGACGCCTTGAAGCGGAGTTCGCGCCGTCGACGCTTCGCGACGAGACAACGTTAACTCGTTTACTGCTCGAATATTACGACGCTCCGGAGGGAACGGAATCGGACGCCGCGCTCCAAGCGTTGGTCGCTTGGCTCGAAAAGCGCCCGGAACCGCAACGCGCCGTCTTGACGGAATCGCTCCGTTCGAAAAGCGGAAAATTCCGAAACGCGCCGCTCCAAGAGAAAAACGCATCCATTGGAGTCGCGCCGCTCCCCAGCCCTTAAAATCGCCCGCCGGACTCCTTGCCTCTGCCGACGACGTTCGCCGCCCTTTTTCCTAAAAATCGGACAATACGTCCGCTCGTCCTTAAATAACCGACGCGTTTTCGACGCGCGCTTTCCCCCCTTCCTCCTTTATCGTTTTCCCCATCGTTTTTACCGCTTAAAAAAGAACGCGCGCCCGCCTACCGCTCGAACAACTTTAACGATTATACCAATTCCAACAAATTACGACTAAAAATTTTAAAATTTTGTTCAACAGGTGGGACGCCTGGCGTCCTACCTGAAGTTGACACTCCTCCTTTCTTTCATAGAATAAATTTATTGTCTTTTTCGACAATCGAGCGTTTTTCATAACATTAAAGCGAACTTGGCGTACGGACGCTCGAAGTCGCGCGGGGACGTTTCGCCCTTCGCTTCGTCGCCGCGTCGTTCGCCGTCCTTAATTTTCCCCTTCGAAAGGAACTATTATGCCTGAAAATCCCCAACTCAAGATTTCTTGGCTTGAAGACGAAGGCCCGTTCGGCGCCAATTTATCGACGCGAGGTTTCGGGTTGATTTTTTATCCGGAAGCCGACCTTGCCAACCCGTCCACGCCTAAAAATAAAATTTTTCTTAAGTTTGAGTTGGCGAGGCCGCGCGCCGAAGACACGACCGTTTATTTCAGATTGCTCGATCCTTGCAAATACCCCAATAAAAATTTATGCGGTAATACTATCGTTAAAGAAAACGATAATTACAGCGAAGGATTCGACGAACTTAAAACAAGATACCCGCGCGTCTCTCAAACGACTTGCGTTAATCGCAGTTATACCAAAAAGGAAGTCCACAACGACGGCGGCGTCGTTCGCAACCGCACTATCGTTAAAAACACTAAAGTCTCGCAAACTCGAGATGTCGAATACGCGCTTGAAGATTCGCTTGTAATCCCCGCCGGTTCCACGTCTTACAGTCTTTCGCTCACCCTTTCCGACGTTTACGCCGGCGACAACTTTATTGCGATCGCAGGCTTCGACGCTCAAAAGGTGCGCGACGCTCGTTTGAATAACGCTCCGCTCAAAGACAACGCCCACGACTACTGTTGGAAATTGCAAAAATCTTTCCAAAACGACGTCGTGCAAACGGAACTTTTGACCGTTTGGCGCACGCTTTGGATCGAATGCGATCAATTTTGCTACGAATATACAAGCCAAGATCGCTATTTAACGTTTCCAACGTCGGATCAAACCTCTGATTTATCCTCGCAAGACGCTTGCGCGCGCGCCGAAACGCCGCTTTCTCAACTGCGCGACGGACAAATTCGCATCATCGCTTGTAAACCGGACATCACCGGTCACGCTCGCGACGCGTTTGCCGCCGCCTGCATCGACTTGCAAGAATATCCGCAAACTCATACGTCGCAAATTTATATCAACGGCTTACGAGGCGTGCACCCTAAATTATTGAATCACGAAGTTCAAGCATGCCTCGAGGCGCGCGACTCGCCGGTCGCCACGGAAATATTATGGACGGCGCACGCGATCGGAGCCTTCCGTGAAATCCTTGAAGATACTCAACAGATTTCAACTTGCGCGGCTTTGGGTTGCGTGCCGGACGACGAACGTCTACCCAACGTTTTCTTCACCTACGATTCCATCATCGATCCCGACAGCGCAGCGCCAGAGCAATTGCATCGTAATTACAGTCAAAATGTCGCCGCGCATGAAATAGGGCATCTCTTCGGGTTGCCGCATACGAACGTCGGCCTTATGAGCGATATGCAAACTCCCGAACTTAAAGCTGAAGAGTTTAGCGCGGCGGAAATCTTGGCGATTCAAAAAAAGAAAAAACCGAACTAGACCCGCGTTTGCTTGCTTTATCAATGCCAAACGTCGATTTTAGAACGCGTTTTCACCATTCCGCTTCCTTTGCGCGCACGCTACGAAATTACGTCGCGCGTATGAAACCCGCCCGGATAACGTCGACTCAAGTTTGCAAGCGTTTTCCTAACGCCGCCGGACGCGTCCGGCTACGCCGAGCGAGAGCGAATTAAACGAGTCAATCGAAAAAAAACGCCGGTTCCGAAAAACCGGCGTTTTTTTGTTTCATTTTCGCTTTTCGGCGCGTTTTTTTAACGGTTGAACAAGCAAAGCTCAAAAAGCCGCAACCGAAAGCGACTATCGCCCCGCCGAACCGTCGCCAACCCTTAAACGTCGGCAAAAAACGATTTGCGTTAAGCGTTCGAGGAAACCGCCGGCGCTTGACCGCGACGAAAAGTTCGTCGGCTTCCCGGCGACCGTCTCTTAAACGACGACAAGCGACTTGCGTTAATCAGTCGAGGAACCCGACCAGCTCTTGACTGCGGCTCGGCTGTTGCAGTTTGCGCACCGCTTTCGCTTCGATTTGGCGAATGCGTTCGCGCGTAACTTTAAAGATGTGCCCAACTTCCTCCAGCGTATAACTGTAACCGTCGCCGAGGCCGTAACGCAACTTGATGATTTCGCGCTCGCGGTAGCTCAACGTCTTCAGCACCTTCAAAATGCGCCGACGCAACATTTCCTGCGTCGCGCCGACCGCCGGGTTCTCCGCCGCGCCGTCCGGAAGGAGGTCGCCGAAATGGCTGTCCTCGCTGTTTCCGACCGGGCGGTCGAGCGAAATCGGGAAACGGTTCATCGCCAAAATACGGCGCGTTTCGTCGAGCGGAGCGTTCGCCGCTTCGGCGGTTTCCTCCAACGTAGGTTCGCGCCCAAATTCTTGCAAAAGTTGGCGCGTAACGTTGCGCATTTTCGACATCGTTTCGACCATATGCACCGGAATGCGGATCGTTCGGCTTTGGTCGGCGACGGCGCGGGTGATCGCTTGACGAATCCACCAAGTCGCGTAAGTGCAGAACTTAAAGCCGCGACGGTACTCGAATTTGTCGACGGCGCGCATCAGCCCGGCGTTCCCCTCTTGAATCAAGTCGAGGAAACTCAACCCGCGGTTGCGGTATTTCTTCGCGATCGACACGACGAGACGCAGGTTCCCTTCGGAGAGGCCGCGTTTCGCCTCTTGGTACTTCGCGAAAATTCTCTTGATTTCGTCGACGCGATTGCGCAAGCTCGTCGGCGACTCCTGCGTCATTTGCAGAATGTTGCGGTATTCCATCTGCCAAAGGCGACGTTCGTAAGCCGGACGCCCGCTCGCTTTATGTTCGCGAATCCACCGACGCAACTCGTCGACGCGGCGGCTGTACGCTTCGAGCGTGCCGATCATACTTTCGATGCGCTGCGTGCGCAAACCGAGTTCTTCGATCAGACGAACGGCGCGCCGCCGACGGCGCCCCAGGTCTTTCCACGCCTTCGCCCGACGCTCCGGCGAGGCGGACAAACTCGTCGCGACGACGTAGTCGCGTTTGTTGCGCTTCAAAATTTCGCCGAGCGAAATCAAGTTGTGCGGGAAACGTCCGACGATTTGCCGCTTCTCCGCCGCGTCGACGTCCGGCGAATCGTCGGCGCGGTCGAACGGAAGTTCGTTCTCGTAAACGCGACGCAACGTTCGCACCGCGTGTTGCATCACATAGTCACATTCGAGGAGTTTGGCGCGAAACTTCAAGCGCGTCAGCTCGATCTGCTTCGCCAGGGTTACTTCTCGAGAACGCGACAGGAGCGGAATCTCTCCCATTTGAGTCAAGTACATGCGCACCGGGTCGTCCGACCAAGTTTCCTCGCCGTCGCCTTTGAACGCCTCTTCGTCGTATCCCTCGCCGTCTTCGTCGTCGGAGTCCAAGAGCAAATCGCGTTCGTCCGGTTCGTCTTCCGCGTCGAAAACGCCGTCCACTTCTTCGAGTTCCAGTTCCTCGACGTCTCGGCTCGTCGAATCGTCAAAATCGTCTAAATAAGCGTCTTCGTACAAAACCTATGCTCCTACTAGATCAATTCGAACCTAAACTCAAAATTTATTTCGCCCAATGGGAAACGAGGGCCGTTCCCAACGCGTAATTTTGGCGGCGCGACGATAATAAATCGGCTAAAAATCGCGCTCGCATCGCGAAAAACCGCCGCTTTTCGTTCGGTCGCGCAAATTCTTGCCCCTCGTCGCCGCTAAGAACCGCGACGTCGGCAAAACCGTCGCAACCGTTAAACGCGCCGTTCCGCCATCCTTCCCAATTATCGCCGTCCGTCGCTTCGTCTCCGTTCGCCGCGCTCGTCGCGACGCTTTGTTTCGGAAACGTTTCGCCGCTTTCGAACGCAAACAACGACGCATAGACCGGAGGACGCCTCCGCGCGTCAAGGCGGGATCTGCGAACGATCGAGGCGACAGCCAAACAAATCCGTTTTAGTATTATGATACTCACCTTTTGGAAAAAAAGCCAATGTTTTACCTCAAGAAAGAGAAAAAAAACGAGAAAAACTCCCGATTTTACCGATTATGCCGTCGATTGCAGACGTCGGCGTCGTTTTTACCCGCGAACGCGTCCGCGCAAAAATCGGGTTGCGGAGCCGAATTTAAGCGTTATACCTATTATTCGGATTTTACGTCGGCGACGTCGAACGCCGATTTTACAGTTCGTTCCGATCGCGCTTCTTCCTCTTCGCCGATTTGGTTTAACGTTTTTTCATATTCCGACGATTTTAACGCTTGACTTCGCTATTTACCGACGCGTCGTTCCTAAAAACGAGTCGGGGGGCTTTTGCGAAATTAGCGCCGTCGTATATAATAGAGAACGCTCGACGACGCGTCGACCGCGAGACGCTTCGCGCCTCGTCCTCGCCTATTTTACGCGTTTTTCCTAAACTTCCGTTTCGTCGTCATTGTTCGTCCGAAACGACGCGTTTTTATTTTAATTTTTATCGCGACGCTCCTTCCGACCGTCGCGTTTTGGAGATCGTTATGTCCGCGCGTTATCAATTAACTTGTCCTCGTTGCAACCGTCAAATCCCGATCGAAATCTCGCAAGCCGGCCAAACGCTTCCCTGCGAATGCGGCGAGACGCTCCGCGTTCCGACGATGCTCAAAATCAAACGGCTCCCGATCTGGAGCGGCGACGCCTCCGCCAACGAGGCCGCCGCGTCCGCCCTCGAACCGTCGAACGCCGAACCGTCCGCCGACTCGCCGACGCCTCCGGCCGCCGAAGTCGCCGCGTCTTCGAGCAAACGTTGGGGACTTTTCGCCGTCGCAGCCGTTTTTACGGTCGTCGGCGCCTTTTTCTTTTGCCGCAACGTTCTTCCCGTCAATCCGCTCGGCGTCTTTTACAAACGCGTCGAGTACGCGAGCGGCGACGGCAAAACGGTGCGCCGCGACTCCTCGCCGATCGATTATCGCGATTATTCCTTTTACTTCCTCGACGATCCGGTTAACAAAAGCGTTTATTACGTCGACGACTACCTGATCGACAATATGTCCTTTTACCACTCGTACCATTATTTGGAATCGGTAAAGAAACTTGAAATGAGCGACAATTTTTACGAAAATTACGACGCTTTAAAATCTCGTCGCGTTATTTCTCTCGTTATGTCCGGCGTCGCGACGCTCTGCGGTTTCGCGCTCGCGCTCTTCGCTCTCTTGGCGCCGGAAAAACGCCGCAACGTCGGCGCGGCTCGCGGCGACGCTTGGCATTAATCCGCCGTCGCTCGCTTGTCGCCGTCGAACGCCGAAATCTTCTCGCCGTCGATTTCGGCGTTCGACCTAAGCCCTTTCCCGCTTGTTTCGCCTTTATATTTCTTGTCGCTCGGCCTTTCCTCTCTCGCCGTCGCCGTTCCGCTTCGCCGTCTCTCGAGCGCGCTCGCCGAATAAATTTCATTAAAACGCTCTTTTCAATAAATTCGTTCTATTTTTCCTATGACGCCCAAGTTAACCGAACGTCGCGTCGTCGCGATTTTATAATGATCGCGAAAAAATAAAAAACGACGCCGACCGGAATTTTTTGCCGCGTCGCCGCGTCTAACCGAAAACGCGGTTCGTTAATTTCGGCAACAAAAATATTACACGGCGCGCCGGTCGTCGACGCCCGACCGATTAAACGTCGCGTTGGAAAACGACGCGGACCGTTCGACTCCTTTTTAAGCCGTCAAACGTTAAGCAAAGCCGTTTTTGGCTATTATGACGATTATTTTTTCAATTTGGCGCGAAATTTTTTGATTTTTTGTTAAAAAATTATGAAAAAAATTTTTTTAGACTTGAAATTAAAGCGATACCGTATATACAATATAATATTAAAGGTTACAAGGCAACGTAATGTTCGCGTTTTTTACCGGACGCGGTAAAATCGCGTTGCGCAATTCGCCCGACTCCGAGTAAACGAAGACGGCGGTTTTCCGGACGCGACGCCGTCGTCCGCGTTCGTCGCGCAAGCCTCGACGTCGCGTCGCCCGGAAACGGCGTTTTCCTCGCGCGACGTTTTTAACGGTAAAATTAAATACAACGTATTACCTAAAAGCCGACGCCGTAAAACGACGTTGCCTCAACGTTGCTTGCGGCTCGTTTCGGCGTTTATCGCGGCTAGATCGGCGAAAATTTAGTTGCGTTCCGCGGTTGTTTCGTTCGCCGTCGCGCGACGACGCGATCGTATTCCGTTGAAACTTTTTAGGTTGTCGACGATGTTTCGCAATACATTGACGTCGTTTTCACAACGCGTAACGACGAGGTAAGCGTCGCGCCGCGTTAAGTCGTCAAAAGAAATGATCCTCAAAAAGCTAGGAGAAAAGAAATGGCAAGAGGAGGCAAGAGAAAGGGAGCCGGACGTCCCAAAGGAACCGGTAAATTTGGCGAACCGACGAAGGCGATTCGTTTGCCGATTTCTATGATCGACCGCATTATGCTTTTCATAGAACAAAAAGGCCTTTCTTTCCCGCTCTACAACGACCAAGTGCAAGCGGGTTATCCGTCCCCCGCGGAAGACGCGCCCGTCGACAAACTCGACTTGGGTTCCTATTTGGTGCAAAATCCGGCCGCGACCTTTTTCGTTAAGGTAACGGGCGAATCGATGACCGGCGCCGGCATCTTCCCGGACGACCTTCTTATCGTCGACCGTAGCGTCGCCGCGAGCAACGGAGACGTCGTCGTCGCCGTCGTCGACGGAGAATTTACCGTCAAACGTCTCTTTATCTCGAAGCGTAAAATCGAACTGCGCCCGGAAAACGACAAGTTCTCGCCGATTTCGTTGAACGACGAAAGCGAGCTGAACGTTTGGGGCGTCGTTAAAAACGTGATTCACCGCGTTTGAGATTTATTGTTCCCGTCGTTGTCTGAAATCGCGCCCGTTGCGCCCCTTTGCGACGGCGCGATTAACGACGTTCTTGAAAACGGCAAAACGTCGTTTGAACGTTCTGTCGCGGTTTTGTCGTCGGCGTTTGGTTATCGGACGGCGACTTTTTAACGTCGAATCGACGCCGTTTTTGCGTCGTTAAGCGATTGCAACGAGTGTTTTTTCATCGGACGGCCTCCCCGACGTCGCCTTCTTCGCGCGACCTTTTGACTCGCCGTTTCGGCGTTTCCTCGTCCCTTTTTAGCGTCGCGACGGAGCGTTGCGCTCGCGAATTTCCGACGACGTTTTTCGAACCGTTTGAATTTTGGCGTTCGATTTGGCGCTCGATTTCCGACGCGGCTTCCTTTGAAGCGTCGGCGCGGTCGTTTTTCGAACGGCGGTTGCGGTCGCTTCCCTTTTTTTCGCTCCTCTCCGTCGACTCTTCCGATTTTGCCGACTTCGCCGAGCGTCTCCTTTTTATCGTTCAAACGTTCGCCGCGCAAACGATTTTTTCGTTCGTTTCTTCGGCGTTCGAACTTGCGGAATCGGAACGCTTGGAACTTTTCGGCCCGACGCCGTTCGATTGGGGCGCGTCGATTCGTCCGCTCCTCGACGCGAAAACGCCCCAAGCGTTACAAGAGTTAAATTCGACCGACTCGCCGTTTTTTTCTCCCGACGACGATTTCCTCGCCGATTTTTACGCTCGCCTTTTTCCCGCCGAAGCGCGCCGCGGCTTAGGCGAATTTTACACCCCGCCCGGCTTGGTCGCCGAAGTCGTCGACCGCGCGCTTTTCTATTTCGCCGAACCGTCGCAACTCCCCCAAACGCCGCCGAGCGTTATGACTTCCTCTCTTTCTTTTTTAACGCAAGCTCTCCAAACCTCTCGATCGCTTAGTTTAACGCAACCTTGTCAATTTGCGCAAAGCGCCGATTTTCCGTCGATTTTGGATCCGACGTGCGGGGACGGCGCGTTTTTGGTTCCAGTTTTGAGGCGACGAACGGCGTCGGGCGTCGCCCCGGCGTCGGCGCTCTCTCAAATCGCCGGGTTCGACTTAAGTCCGTTGGCGGTTTTATCGGCGCGCGCCCGGCTCGCGTTCGCGGCGACGGCGTCCGTTTCTCCGAAAAAACGTCCCGTCGAACTCCGTCGAATCGTCGAACGCCGCCGCGCGACGCGTCCGAACGAACCGATTTTGCCGATTTTACTCCTCGACGCCGTCCGCAATCGCGTCCCGACGCTCGACGCGCCGCCGTTCGTTCCCTCGACGCCCCTCGACGCCCCGGCCAACCAACCCAACCAACCCAACCAACCCAACCAACCCAACCAACCCAACCAACCCAACCAACCCAACCAACCCAACCAACCCAACCAACCCAACCAACCCAACCAACCCAACC
>JAGBDD010000134.1 GCA_017937685.1 Thermoguttaceae bacterium
AATGAAGATTGTTTGCGTCGCGGGCGCTCGTCCGAATTTTATGAAAATAGCGCCGTTAATTCGCGTTTTCAAAGAGCGTCCGGAGTTCGAGCCGATTCTCGTTCACACGGGCCAGCATTACGACGAGAAAATGTCGGGGCTTTTTTTCCGCGAACTCGAAATTCCGCTTCCGGACGCAAATTTGGGCGTCGGCGGCGGGTCGCACGCGGTCGCGACGGCGGAGACGATGAAGGCGTTCGAGCGCGTTTGCCTCGACGTTAAGCCGGACGCGGTTCTCGTCGTCGGCGACGTCAACGGAACGCTCGCTTGCGCGTTGGTCGCCGTAAAGCTCGGAATCCCAACGGTTCACGTCGAAGCGGGTCTTCGAAGCGGCGACCGAACGATGCCGGAGGAAATCAACCGAATCGTCGTCGACTCGATTTCCGACTTTCTCTTTTGCACCGAGAAAAGCGGCGTCGAAAACCTTGCGAACGAAGGGGTTGCGTCCGAACGCGTTTTTCTTGTCGGGAACGTGATGATCGACTCGCTCCTAAGGAATAAGGCGAAGGCCGACGCGCTTCCGACGCTGGAAACGCTCGACTTGAAGCCGCGACGGTATGTAACAGCGACATTGCATCGCCCGCGTCTCGTCGACGACCCGAAGGCGTTCGCCGACGTGTTGGGCGCGTTGGAGGAGATCGCCGCCGAGACGCCGATTATTTTCCCGATTCACCCGCGAACTCGCAACCGCTTGTCGGAGTTCGGTTTAGCGGAGCGCGTCGAGCGAATCGCGAACTTGCGGCTCGTCGAACCGCTCGGGTATCTCGACTTTTTGAAGCTGAACGCGAACGCTTTCGCCGTTTTGACCGACTCGGGCGGGCTCCAAGAAGAAACGACGGCGCTGGGCGTCCCTTGCTTGACGCTGCGCGAAAACACCGAGCGTCCAATCACTTGCGAAATCGGAACTAACCGCTTGGTCGGGCTCGACCCGAGCGCGATTTTGGCGGCTTGGCGCGAACTAAAGAACGGAACGGCGCGAGTTGGGAAGGCGCCGCCCCTTTGGGACGGGCGCGCGGCGGAGCGAATCGCCGACGTCTTGGCGGAGAAGTTCGCGTAAACGGCGGCGTTAAAGCGGTTAAGACGACGCGACGGCGAAAGCGAACGGTTCCGGCGTCGCGTCGGGAAGAAAAGCGCGTTTAAATTATTGATAAGATTGGGGTTGCGATGAAAGTAACGGTAGTCGGGGCCGGGAACTCCGGTTGCGCGCACGCGGCGATTTTAGCGAAACAAGGCGTCGACGCGACGCTCTTTAAAACGACGAACGGCAAGACTTCGAACGCGTCGAACGACGAAAATTTCGACCGAATCGCGGCGTCGGGCGGCGTCGTCTTGAACGCGCTCGACGGTTCGTCGGAGTTCGTTCCGTTGGCTTGCGTTACTCGCGACCCGAAAATCGCGTTCGCGGAGCCTTCCGACGTCGTTTTGGTCTTGACGCAAACGCTTTATCATCGCCAGGTTGCGGAGATTTTGGCGGCGAACCTAAAACGGGCGAAACTACTTCTTGTCGCGCCCGGTTATATGGGAAGTTTCTATTTTTGGCGCGCGTTGCGAGACCGCGTCGAGATTTTCGCCGAGGGGGAGTCGACGCCTTACGACGCTCGGTCGGAGCGGGGCGAGGCGAATATTTGCTTCAAAAACGTTCGGAACGCGTTGAGTTTCGTCGACCCGACGCGTCGCGAAGAGGGGTTGGAGATCGCCGCAAGTCTTGTCGATACTTACCGTTACTACCGGCGCAACGTCGCGGAGTCGGCGCTGCACAACCCGAATTTGATCGTTCACACGGTCGGCGCGATCACGTCGGCGGCGCGCATCGAGTACGCCAAGGGCGAATTTTGGATGTACCGCGAAGCCTTTACTCCCGCGATTTGGCGACTTGCGGAGCGTCTCGACGACGAGAAAAAGGCGATTTTGACGGCGCTCGACTGCGAGCCGTCGCCGTATCTCGACGAGTGCAAGTTCCGCAACGAGCCGGATTTAAGCGTCGACGCGCTCGAAACGTTCCGGCGGTACGGTCGCGAGGGCGGGCCGAAGGGGCCGACGTCGGTGAACACGCGCTACCTTTACGAAGACGTCCCGAACGGTTTGGGCTTGCTAAGTTCTTTGAGCGCGGCGCTTGGAATCGCGACGCCGATCGCCGACGCGCTGATTTCGATCGGCGGCGCTCTTCTCGGTCGCGATTTCCGAGCGGAGGCGCGAACCCTTGAAAAACTGGGCGTTACGTTGGACGACGTGCGAGCGACGCATCGTCGTTGAATCTTTTGACGACGCCTTGTCGAACGCCGCGCTTTCGTCGCGAGACGAAGCGCGGCGTTTTTTTTGCCTTTATTCTTACTTTCTCGTTTATTTCCTTGCAAACGGCGGCGCGCGTCGGTATAATGAAAAGCGCAAGGTTCGCGACGCCTTGCCGAATCTCAAAAAAAACTCGAACGAAAGAACGGCGAAACGACGTCGCCCAACAACCGCCCGCGTTGTCGCAACGTTAAGCGACGCCGCGACTTCCGGCTAAGGAAACGCCCAATGAAATACGAACGTAACGACCCGCGCCTCCCGTCGACTCATCTTACCGATAAGGATATCATTCGACTTTGCTTAAAACTCGGCGACGTTTTCGAAATTTCCACCGAGCGTTATTGCGAAGTTCGCCCCAGTTACCTTGAAGGCTGGTTGAACAAGGAGGAGCGCCCCGTCGTCTCGTCTCGCGGATTTATTTACGGGCAAGTCGTTTACGAAGATCTACGCCCCGACTGGAACCAAGGCCGACGCCGCCTGCTCCTTCGCCTGTTCGAAGGTTCGTTCGCCGAACCGCAGGAAATACAAGACGTTTTGCGCTTGCCGACGCAGTTTCACGCGTATATCACCCATTTTACCCCCGGCAATTTGCGAGCCGACGACGGCCTGCGCGTCGTTGGAAACGTCGAGCCGCCGGAACGTTACCGCGAACCGCCGATAACGAAGCGTTGCGAGTTTTACAAGCCTTGGAAACAAAAGATTTGGACGGTCGGAACGAACGTTTACGCGCCGGAGGGCCCGGAACGTCGCACCGTCGGTCCGATTCTTCCCGACGAATATAAAAATTGTCCCGACGGCGAAACGCTTATAGCCGGCGCCGGCGTCGCCGTCCTTTTGAGCCGTTGGGAAACGGGTTGGACGGATTCCAGCGATACGGAGCCGACGCCGCCGGCGGAAGTCGTCCCGCACGAAGAGCCGAATTGGGCGGATTGGGACGAAATTAGCAAGCAGCGAGATTTTGAAATATGGTGGGAAAATTATCATAATGAAAATTTCCCCTACTCGCTCGTCGATCCTTGGAAGAATATCCCGAAGCGGCAAACCCAAAAGCGTCGCAACTCGATTAAAAAACCGCTGTTGCAACTTTTGAACGAGTTCGACCGAATCGCGCAAACCTACGAGGAAATCGGCGACACGGACGTTCGCGAGCAAATCCGCGACGCGCTAAACGACGGCTACGTAACGCCTAAGGACGGTTTCGAACTCCCCGAGACGTTCGGAATGTTCGAACCGGACGGCAACGCGCAAGTCGGCGCCGCGTTGCGCCAATTCCTCGCCGCCGCGAACAAAATCGCCGCGCAACGCAAAAACCTGCAAACCGCGAAAGGTCGCTTGCGCTCCATTCAAGACGAGAACGTAACGTCCGACGCCGGGACGCTTTACGACGAATACTGGGG
>JAGBDD010000135.1 GCA_017937685.1 Thermoguttaceae bacterium
TTCCAACATTTTCCCGAACCCGACGAAAACCAAGATCGTCGCCGCCGATTCGAAATAAAGCCCGTTCGCCAACGCCGCCGCCCGGGCCAAATCGCCGCCGAACGCCGCGTCCGCCGCCGCGAAGAGAACGCCGACGCTAAAAACGAACGACGCGCCGGAACCGACCGCGACCAGCGCGTCCATCGTCGGGGCCCCGCGCCGCAAACTAGCCCAACCGTCGACGAAAAACCGCCGCTCGACGCCGAGAATCGCCGCCGTCAAGAGGAGTTGCAAGAGCCCGCGTCCAAGAGGGTTCGCGACGACGCCCGGCAAAGGAAACCCGAACAAACCGACGCCGCAAGCCGAGTAAAGAAGCGGAATTAGCAAAACCGCCGCGACGATCGTTCGCCGCCGACGCTCCGCCGCTTCCCGCGCTTGCGCCGCCTCCGGGTCGCCGTCAAAACTGTTTTTATCGCCAAACTTCGCCCCGCGTTCGCCGTTTGCGCCGTTTGCGCCGTTTCCGCCGACCGGTTTATCCCCGCCGTTTTCTCCGTTTGCGCCGATTGCGCCGTTTCCGCTCTTTAACGTCGCCCGGTACCCGGCCCGCTCGACCGCCGCGACAACCGCCGACGGCTCGACGTCCCCCTCGACCCGCGCCGAGTTCGTCAGCAAGCCGACCGCGACGTCCGAAACGCCCGGAAGCCGCCGAATCGCCGCTTCGACTCGCGCCGAACACGCCGCGCACGTCATCCCCGTTACGTTAAAATTTAGCGTCGCCATTTTTTGCCTCGTCTCGCTATTTTACCGTCGTTCGCTCCGCTAAGTCGCCGTCAAGTCGCCGCCGACTTAGCCGCGTCTAATCGTTTTCTTCCCCATTATACCCCTTCGCGACCGTTTGACAACGCCGCGCCGCCCTTTCTTCCCGCAAAAACCGCCGCGTTCGCCGCCGTCGCAAACCGCAAAGTTTCGCCAAACCGCCGAGTCGTCCGACTTTCCGCCGTCGAAACGCGCAAAATCGGCGAAAAAAGAGAAAAAATCCGCGAAAATCCTTGAAATCGCGCCGCGCTTCCGTTATACTGTCGTTTGTCGTTTCGGCGTCGACGTTTTCCGCGTTCGATTCGCCGAAATTTCCCGCTCCGCGCCGTCGTTCGGAGCGCCGTTTCGCCGCGTCGTTTCGCCAGTTTTGTCATTAATATTATTACGCGCTTTTTTTTCGCCGAGTCGAGCCCCGTTTTCCCCGAAAAGCGGCGTCTCCGCTCGGGACGCCGCCCCTTTTCGGCGTCATTTTCGCGCCCAAAATCAACAAATGTTCCTAAAATACCTTTCCGACCGCGATTACGAGGAGCGTTTTTGGCCGTTCCTTTTGCGTTTCGAGACGTTGATCGCCGGCGTCGTTCGGGAAGCGTCGCGCCGTCTCGGTTCCGCGACCGACGCCGACGCCCGCGCGTTCTTTGAAGCGGCGTTCGCCCGTTGTCTCGACGTCGGCGCCGGAGTCGTTCCCGCCGATTATTGGGCCCGCGTCGAACTCCCGTCGGTCGCTTGGTACCGCCGTTATCTCGACGCGGAAACGCCGAAAATGATCGCCGAAGCGCGCCGCCTCGCCGCCGAAGAAGCCGCAAAGTCGACGCAATCCGCAAACCCGGAAGCGCAACCCGCCGACGCCGATCCGGTCGACCGCGCGAAAATCCGCCGACTCGCCCACGAGAGCGCGACGTTCCAAACGTTTTTACTCGGCGCCGCGCCGACGCCGGAAAAGTCGCCGCCCTTGGAACAATCGAGCTAACCGCCTCCGCCGAGGTCCGTTTAGACGTTTCAAACGATTCCGCGACGCGCCCCAACGCCGTTTTTCCCCTAATTTTATCGTTTTAATCGAATAATAGGTTTCACGATGTTTAAATTGTTCTTTTTAACTTCCGTGTTCGGAACCGCTCCCCTTTCCAATTTTTTTAACGCGGCGTCCGCTTATTTCGTCCGCAATTCCAATCAGGAAACGCCGAAAATGAACGTCGAAAACACTGCTTCCCCTTCTTTTAGGGGCGACGCCAACGCGATCAACCGCGCTCGACTCAACCGAGATAGCGAGACGAATCCAATGACTTGGTTCAACCGCCTGTTCGAATCGGACGAGTAGCCGCCAACCGAACAACCGCGTCCGTCCCTTCCGTCGACTTTCGTCTTAGGGCTTCGAACGGTCGCCGGACGCGCAAACAACAATTGCCATTTTCCCCAATTTATCCGTTTTCACCGAATAAAGGGTTCCTCAATGAAAAAAACGCTCCTTTCGTTCCTCGTCGCCGCGCTCGCGCTGACGACGTTCGCGACTTCGGCCCGCGCCGACGTTACCCTTCCGAAATGCTTCGGCGACGCCGCCGTTCTCCAACGCGACAAACCGATCTGCGTTTGGGGTTGGGCCGACGCCGGCGAGCAAGTTACCGTTACCTTCGCCGGAACGACCGCGAAAGCGACCGCCGGAGAAGACGGCGCTTGGAAAGTTTATCTCCCGGCGCAACCGGCGTCCTTCGAAGCGCGCGACCTCGTCGTCGAAGGCAAAAACAAAGTCGCCTTCTCGAACGTTCTCGTCGGCGAAGTTTGGATCTGCAGCGGCCAATCGAATATGGAACAGCCGCTCAACTCTTGGGGGCAACCGCGCCTCTCCTGCACCGAAGACGAAATCAACGGCGATTTCAGCTTCATTCGCTTCAACCGCGCGCATCACGTCATTAAGTCCGAAGAACAAAAGGACTTCGCGACGAACGGTTGGCGCGTCTGCAAGGACGGCGTCCAAAAAGACTGCACCGCTTGCGGTTTCCACTTCGCGGTTCGTCTCAACAAAGAGCTGAACGTTCCGGTCGGGCTGATCGACTCCAACTGGGGCGGCTCGAACATCAACAGCTGGATTCCGGACGCCGGTTGGAACGAAGTTCCGGAAACGGTCGAAGTCGGCAAAAAGCTCCTCGCGGCCCGCGACGGCGCTAAAGATTGGGACAAATGCGGCGGTATGTACAACGCGATGCTCGCGCCTTGGAAAAATTACTCGATCCGCGGCGCCATCTGGTACCAAGGTTGCTCGAACGCCGGCGAACGCGAATTTTACTACTGCAAGCAAAAGGCGATGATTCGCGAATGGCGCGAAGTCTTCGGTCAAGGCGACTTCCCGTTCTACTGGGTGCAACTCGCCTCCTTCACCGACGCGCAAGACGACCCGAACAACACGGGCGATTGGCCGTACCTCCGTCGCGGTCAACAAAACTGCCTCGAAGTCGCCAACACCGGTCAAGCGGTCATTATCGACGCCGGCGAAGCGAAAGACATTCACCCGCGCAACAAATGGATCGTCGGCAACCGCCTCGCCGTTTGGGCCCTCGCGCACACGTTCAATAAAGACGTCGACTGCGCGTCGCCGATCGCCGCGAAAGCCGATTTCGCCGACGGCAAAGCGACCGTTACCTTCGATTTCGTCGGTTCCGGCCTCGTCGTCGGGAAACTGAACGACCGCGAATTTTCGGCGATCGACGGCAAACTCGCGCGCTTCGCGGTCGCCGGTAAAGACGGCAAATTCGTTTGGGCCGACGCGCAAATCGTCGGGAAAAACCAAGTCGTCGTCTCCGCCGAATCGGTCGCGGAACCGACCGCCGTTCGTTACGCTTGGCAAATGAACCCGGACGGCGCGAACCTTTACAGCGCCGAAGGCCTCCCGGCCGCTCCGTTCGAAATCGTTAAATAAGAACGATTAACAAAGCGAAACCGCCGCGTTTTCCAGCGTTTTAACGGCGAAACGCGGCGCCGCTTCCCCGTTTCCGAACGGCGCGTTTTCGACGTTTTCCCGTCGAACCGCCCGTTCGCGCAAGCCGTCGCGTCCAACGACGCGGCGGTTTTTTGGTTTCGAGCCGCCCGACTCTTCGCCGCCCGAAATCGCGCGTTTCCCTTATTCCCCCTATTTTAAGGCAATTCTCCATAAAGGAAATCAATATGTCGAACCTCTGCGCGCTCGACTACGCCGTCCTAGCGCTATTTTTCATCGCGACGCTTTACATCGGTTGGCGTTCGATGCGGAAGGCGGGCGAAAGCTCGTCCGAATTCTTCCTCTCGGGCCGAACGCAACCTTGGTGGCTCCTCGGTTTTTCCCTCGTCGCGACGACGTTCGCCGCCGACACGCCGAACTTTGTAACGCAAGTCGTTCGCGAACAAGGCGTTTACGGCAACTGGTGCTGGTGGGCGTTCCTCCCGACCGGCCTCACGACGGTCTTCATTTACGCGAAACTTTGGCGCAAACTCGGCGTTACGACCGACCTCGAATTTTACGAAACGCGCTACAGCGGCGCTTCCGGCGCGTTCGTCCGCGCGTTCCGCACCGGCTACCTCGGCCTCGTCGTCAACACGCTGATTATGGCGAACGTAACCCTTGCGATCATCAAGATTTTCGGCGTTATGCTCGGCTTTTCCGCGCTCGAAACGCTGTTGATTTCCGGCACGGTAACGGTGATTTTCACGACCGTCGGCGGTTTCTCGGCGGTGCTTTGGGCCGACTTTATCCTCTTCGTCGTCGCGATGGTCGGAAGTATCGCCGCGGCGGTCGTCGCGGTTCGTCTTCCCGAGGTCGGCGGACTTTCCGGGCTCTTCGCTCACGAAGCGGTCGCGTCGAAACTCTCGTTTTTCCCGGCGTTTAACGACTATTCCGCGGTTTTGTCGCTCTTGGTCGTTCCGCTCGTCGTCCAATGGTGGAGCGCTTGGTACCCGGGCGCGGAGCCGGGCGGCGGAAGCTACACGACGCAACGCATGCTCGCCGCGAAGACGCCGGGCCACGCCGTCGGCGCGACGCTTTTCTTCAACGCGTGCCACTACGCCGTCCGTCCTTGGCCGTGGATTATCGTCGGCTTGGCGTCGCTGATTATCTTCCCGGACTTAGAATCGCTGCAAAAAGCGTTCCCTCACGTAACGCAACCGGGACACGATATGGCGTACCCGGCGATGATGACGCTTCTCCCGGGCGGGATTTTCGGCGTCGTCGTCGCGTCGCTTTTCGCGGCGTATATGTCGACGATCGCGACGCACTTGAACCTCGGTTCGTCGTATATGGTGAACGACCTGTACTTACGTTTCATTAATAAAGACGCGTCGGAGAAAAAACTCGTGCGCGTCGGGCGAATTTGGACGGTCGTTTTGATGGTTCTGTCGTGCGTCGTCGCGACGCAACTCGAAAGCGCGCTCGGTTCGTTCCAAATTTTGATTTCGATCGGCGCCGGCACCGGGCTTTTGTTCCTCCTGCGCTGGTTCTGGTGGCGCATTAACGCTTATTCGGAAATCGCCGCGATGTGTTTCGCGCTCCCGACCGCCGTTTACTTCCAACTTTACCATAAATCCGTCTGCTTAAACGCTTTCGGAATGACGGAAGAAGCGTTCGCCGCGTCTTGGCTCTCGAACGGCGGGTTGCAACTCGTCGCAAGCGTCGCCCTGACGACGGTCGGCTGGCTCGCCGTTACCTTCCTGACGCCCCCGGACGACAAGGAAACGCTCCGCGAGTTCGTCCGCAAGACGCGCGCCGGCGGCCCCGGTTGGCGCAAGGTTTACGAAGACGCTAAACGCGACGGCGCGTCGCTTGAAGGCGAAGCCGACAAATGGCCGGTTCCGCTCGGAATCCTTTGCAGCGTCGTCGGTTGCGTTTCGATTTACGCCGCGCTCTTCGGAACCGGCGCGTTCCTTTACGGCGACTTCCTTCTCGGCGGCGTTTTGACCGTCGTCGCGGTCGTTAGCGGCGGCGTCCTTTGGGCTTGCTGGAAGAAGATGGAAGCGGTCGCCGCGTCGAACGAACCCGAGGCGGCGCAAGAACTTAGCAAAGCCGAATAACGGCGAAAAACCGGACGTTTAGCGAAACCGCGCGAGCGTTCGGGCGTTCTTCTCCGTTTAATAAAAAACGAGCGACGTTCTCGAAACGCCGCTCGTTTTTTATTATCGACGCCGCGTCGTTTTTCCGTTATTACACCGCATAACAACGTTTTTTTCCCGCCGACTTACCGTTACTTCCCGTCGCCTCGGCGTTTTTTTTCGACGTTTCCGCCGTTACCTCCCGTCGCCAACCTTCGGAACGTCCGCGATCTTAACGGTTTGGAAGATCAGGCCGCCAAGCGTTTCGTAAAGCGCGCCGATCGTTTCGTCGTCGATCTTCACGAGGGACGAATACCCCCAGCCGCCGGGTCGATAAAGCGTCAATTCGCGCTCCCAAGTCGTTCCCTCGTCGGCGCTTAGTTTAAGCGTCATATCGACGCGCCCGCTCTTCGAGTTCGGGTTCATGAACGCGAGCAAGTCGCTTTGATCGCCGTCGAGCGTCGACGAAAACCGGATTAAACTCGCTTGGCAAATCGGCTCGACGAGCGTCTTTTTCGACGTCGGGTGTTCGACCCAAGTTTCGCCGAAATCGCGAGTTACGGCGACCGACCGCGCGCGCCCTTCGAAGTTGCGCATATTCAACATCAGCGCCCCGTCGTTCAGCTCGACGACCTGCGCTTCGCAAGTCATTCGAACGGCGCCGTTCCCCGCTTTCCAACTTTTCCCGCCGTCGCCGCTCCAAACGAGCGTCGAAAACCAA
>JAGBDD010000017.1 GCA_017937685.1 Thermoguttaceae bacterium
AACGGGGCGAACGTCCGAACGCCGGGGCGAACGAACGCGGACGAAACGAACGTCCGAACGCTCGCGGCGCCGAAAATCGCCGTCCGGAAGACGACCCGCGAATGCAAACTTGGGGAATCCCGACGCCGGACGATTCTTTCGTCGCCGTCGCGGCCAATCCGACGTTTAAATTCGGCAAAGGCGCGAAAAATACGGGCGCCGGGGAAAAATCGGCGATCGAGGCGCCTTACGCGATCGGCGTTTACGAGGTAAGAAATCGCGAATATAAGGAATTTGTCGACGCGACCGGTCGCAAGGAACTGCCGAAGGGTTGGGCCGACGGAACGTATCCCGCCGGAACGAAAAACTGTCCGGTCGTCGGCGTTACCTTGAAGGACGTCGAAGATTACTGCGCTTGGCTTGCGACGCAACGCGAAGGTTGGACGTTCCGCCTTCCGACCGAAGCGGAGTTCGAAAACGCCGCCGCCGGGCCGAAAAAGCTCCTCTATCCTTGGGGCGCGAAGGGCGATTTCGCTTACTCGAAGGGCGAATTGACGACGAATTGCCAATATAACGGCGCGGTCGTCGCCGCGTTCGCCGACGCGGAAATTAAAGTCGGCGATAAAACGGGCGAAGCGGGCGATTTGGCGAAGTTGAACGCTCGCGGCGTCGTCGCAAAAGACGCTTGGCGCGACGCGAAAACGAAGTCCGGCTTCACTTATTCGGAAACGTTTACGAAGAATTCGGCGAACGGCGGCTTCCTCGTTCCGGTCAACAAGTACGACGCCGAAAGCCCGTACGGGATGATCGGCGCGGCCGGGAACGCGGCGGAAATGACGTCGACCGTCGTCGACGGAAAGAACGTCGTTCGCGGCGGCTCTTGGTACTCGAGCGCCGAAGAATGCGCGACGACTTGGCGCGGCGAAACGGTCGACCCGACGAAGGGCGACCCGCGCGTCGGCTTCCGCGTCGTCGCCGTTCGAACCGACGCTCCGGCTCCGAACGCTCCCGCAGCCGAATGAAAACGACGTTGGATTGTTGATTTACGTTGAAAAGTTGAATTGCGTTCAAAGTCGCCGCTTTTAGAAACGCTTTAAAGAGCGGCGACTCGAGCGCGATCGCGAACATTTGACGTTAATATATTAATAAGGAAAGCTCCGCCGCCGACGTTAACGCGTCGCGGCGGGGCTTTTTCGCGTTTCTTGGCGGAGGAGTCGGCGTTTTTTCAGCTTCGCGGCGACTTTTTTTCGCGTTTTTTCAAATTTTGGCAAAAAAAGGCGCGTTTTGAAAAACGTTTCTTTGATTTTGTTCGTTGTTTGAGATAGAATATGGGCGTCGAGCGCGTCGACGAATCGGTCGGTCGACGCGTTTTTCGGTCGCCCAATAATAAGGGAAAAAACGATGCGAAACGGAACTAAAAAAGCGGCGGCGGTCGCGGGGTTCGCGGTCGTCGCGGCGGCGCTTTGGGGCGCGGAATATTGGCAAGGCGGGCGGACGGCGCGGACTTTAACGGACAGTTCGACAGCGAAAACGACGCAAGACGAAGGGAAAACGCCGATTTTATCGGTCGCGCGAGATTTGCCGATCGCGGAAAACGACGCGATTCCGGCGCTCGACGGGCGTTGCGAAGCGCGTTTGGAAACGTCGGCGACGGAAATTCCGCTCGGGGACGCCGTTTACTGCCGCTTCGTCGAACGAAACGTCGCGGAAGACGGGACGCCGATTATGTTGATGGATCATAACGCTCCGATTTACGCCGAGCTGGGCGACGGCGCCTATTTTCTTTATTTGACGTTGGACGAAATAACGTTCGAAACGTCGAAAATTGCAGGAGAATATGTTTTTGCTCCGGAATTCGAAGGAGAGCGCTGCGGATTTATGGGGTATTGCGGTCAGGTTGCGGTTGCGCCGGGCGAGGAATACGAATACGGAACCTTGTCGGTAGAGTTTCCGCCCCTTGAAGATTGGAACGAGCCGTTTTGGCGCGGCGTTCGCGAGTTGTTGGCGACCGAGGGACGCGTCGAGTTGCGGATGCGGATTCCTTTTACGCGCCGAATCGGTTTGGGGGGCGAGGCGACGGCGTTTGGCGAACCGCCGTGCTTGGAGACCGATTGGACGGATACGAAGGGCGTTTTTGAGAAGAAGATCGTTCTGACGCGTCGTCCGGAGGCGGAAACCAAGCGGTTCGACGAATGGTTCGCGTCGACGCCCGTCGAGCTTTGGCCGGAACGGGAGAAAACGAGGGGCGAGGCGACCTTTAAGTTTCCGCCGAAATTTACGCGAGCAAGAAACGTTTGCGGACAAGAGGTCGGGGGGCGCAAAATAAGAGCGAGCGGTCGGAGCGACGTCGAACTCGGCGGTTTCGCGGAAAAGTTCGACGTTTGGAATTTTGTGCGTTTCGGCAATCGCAAGCCGTCCGACCCGAACAATCCGACGACGCTTGACGGTTGGCGTAAGCTCGAAGCGGAGTTTTCGCCGTCGACGGTGCGCGACGAGATAACGCTAACTCGTTTGTTGCTCGAATATTATAGCGCGGAAATGTACGAGGCGGACGAAGCCGAGTTTAGTCGCTTGCTCGCTTGGCTCGACTCGCTCGACGCGACGCAAAGGGCGGCTTATAAAAACGCGATTTTGGCGAAGGGTTGGATGTTGAATCCGAAATTGGGCGGGGGAATGGGCATGCCGGTTAATCCTGGGGAAACGAAGGGAGCTTTTGTGGAAACGGAAAACGCGAACGTCTTAACGGGGAATGCGAAAAGGGCGCCGGATATTAAAATGACGCAAAAATGGCTTCTGCTTAGCGAAGCGCTGGGGAAAAGCGCAAAAGCCCGCGAAGAAGTAGGAGAACGCGATTTTAGGCCCGCCTTGATGTAAAACGGCGAAAAAGGCGACGCGTCGCGGAAGGAAACGAGAAAATTTTCCGGTCTTTGCCGCGACGGACGTAGGTTTTGCAAAGGCTTGCGATTTAACAAGATAAAATGCCGCGACGGTTGCGCGGCGCGGCGCTTTTTTGAGCGCGGGAGAATTTTTCGCGAAAATTTTGCAAAAAGCCCCTTGCGGTTTTTGTTTCTTGGGGTATATTCTTACCTGTCGCTGGTGATGACCGCGACGACGACAAGCGAGACTTTAAGTTAAACGAGTCGAGTTTGAAAAAAGCCGGTTCGCTTTCGAGCGAAAAAGTTAAGAGGTTGAGACGAAAATAAAAATTTTTCAAAAAAAGCTCTTGACGAAAATAAAAACGGTGGTAAATTAAGTAAGTCGCTTCGATGAAAGTGGCGAGTAAAAAACAAAAGTTTGACGGTTGAGAAATCGTTAAAGTTCCTTAAAACTTGCGAAAGCTCGTTTTAAACGATATTTTACAATTAGGTGATGCAAGAGTGGCGTCTGGGATTTTGTCGCTGGTCGACGGTTCGCGCCGAGTTTGACGCGTTTGCGGTTAGCGTAAGCGGGTCGAGCGGAGCGGGAAGTAAGTCGGTTGAGCGGCGG
>JAGBDD010000136.1 GCA_017937685.1 Thermoguttaceae bacterium
CTGATTCCGCCGGCGAAATATTACCGCGAACACCCGGAATGGTTCTCGGAAATCGACGGCGTTCGCAAGGTCGGTTGGCCCGCTTGGGCCGGTTCGCCGGAAGGTTACGCCGAGTTGGTCGCGGAGCTGAAACCGGAGCAAATCCACGAACCCGGGACGCAACTTTGCTTCACGAACGACGAAATGCTCGCCGAAATGACGAAAAACGCGCTCGAAGCGTTGCGCAACAACCCGAAAGCGTCGTTTCTCTCGATCAGTCAAAACGACTGGCGCGGCAACTGCCAATGCGAAAAGTGCCGCAAAATCGACGAAGAAAACGGCTCGCCCGCCGGTTCGCTCCTTTACGGCGTCAACAAAGTCGCGGAAGCGGTCGAGAAAGAGTTCCCGAACGTTTACGTCGAAACGCTCGCTTACCAATACACCCGCAAGCCGCCGAAGATCGCCCGTCCGCGCGACAACGTCGTTATCCGGCTTTGCTCGATCGAGTGTTCGTTCTCGCAACCCCTTGCGTCGGAACAAAATAAGGCGTTCCGCGAAGACGTCGAAGGCTGGAGCAAAATCGCCGACAAACTCTTCGTTTGGGATTACGTTACCGACTTCGCCCTTTACCTCCTTCCGTTCCCGAACTATCGCGTTCTCGACCCGAACATCGATTTTTACGTCGATCACAACGTCGTCGGGCTCTTCGAACAGGGCGACTATCAAGCGGAAACGGGCGACTTCGTTCAGCTCCGCGCTTGGGTGATCGCGAAACTCCTTTGGAATCCGTCGCTCGACCCGAAAAAACTCGTCGACGAGTTCGTCGCCGGTTATTACGCGCCGGAACTCGTTCCGATTTACGGACGTTATTTCGACGTTCTCTCGGACGCGGTCGAAAAGTCGAACGTTTATCTCGGCATTTACCGCACGTCGACGAACGATTGGCTCGACCCGGCTTCGCTGAACGAAGCGACGCGCCTCCAAAACGAAGCGCTCGCCGTCGCGAAACGTCTCGAAGCGGAGAATCCGGAGCGTTTCGCCGGTCTCGTCAAGAAGGTTCGCCGCGAACGGATTCCGCTCGATCTCGTTTGGTTGCAAGAGTACCGTCGAATGGCGCTCGAGTCGAAACTGACCGGTCAAGAGTTCGTCGGCCCGGCCGACCCGCATAAGGCGGCGCTCGATTTCAGCGCGACGCTCGACGAATTCGGCTTAACGCGAAGCCGCGAAGCCGACTCGGCGGAAGGCTTCAAAAACTTCAAGCAAGAACTGATCGACCGTTACGAAGGTTACGACGGTTCCGACCCGCCCGCGCCGGAAGTTTGCGCCGACCTCCCGCTCGGCTCTTGGCTCGACGTCCAAGAATACGACATGAACAAAAATCAATTCGGCAAATGGACGTTCGTCGAAAAGGACGCCGCCGCCTCGAACGGTCGCGCGGTCAAGATGCCCGGAACGCACTTCGAATGGGCGACGAACTGGCGTTTCCCGTCGACGCTCGCCCGCTTGAAGTCGGCGTCCGGCAAGGAACTCGCGGAAGGCGAAGCGCCGAAATACCGCGTTTACGCTTTCGTCCGCGCCGACGCTTCCGCTCAAGACGGCTCCGCGATGACGCTCGGCGTTTACGACGAGGACGCGAAACGCGGAACGGCGCATAAAGACTTGTCGGTCAAGGAGATCGCGAAGCCCGAATATACTTGCGTCGACCTCGGTTCGCTCGAGCTGAAACCGTCGCAATATATTTGGTTCGCGCCGCCGAAGCGTCCGGGCGAAGTCGACGCCGTCTTTATCGACCGCGTCGTTATCGTCCGCGAATAAATTTCGCGACGTTTTACCGACGACGCGACGTTTTTCCACGTCGCGCCGTCGGCGTTCCGAAAAAACGAAAATTTCTCCCGTCGCGACGTCGCCTAAATCGCTCGTCCCGCCTTATCGTCTCGCAAAAACGAAAAATCGCCGACGGGACGTTAAAAAATCCCTCGAACCGTTTAAATACCGATCCCGTCTTTGTTCCCAAAAAAACGAAAAATCGCCGACGGGACGTTAAAAAATCCCTCGAACCGTTTAAATACCGATCCCGTCTTTGTTCCCCAAAAAAACGAAAAATCGCCGACGGGACGTTAAAAAATCCCTCGAACCGTTTAAATACCGACCCCGTCTTTGTTCCCAAAAAAACGAAAAATCGCCGACGGGCCGTTGAAAAAATCCCTCGAACCGTTATAATGAAAACGTTCGAGCGTTTGCGCGTCCTGTTTTCACGCCGACGCTCGGTCGCTTTCCCCCCGCATTTTTTGGAGTTTTCGCGTTGTTTGTCGCCGCCTCGACCCGTTGTTTTCCGAACCTCTCGATCGTTAAGAGTCTCAATAAGCTCGCCGATTTGGAATACGGCGCCGCGGAGATCGCCGTCGGCGACGGCCCGAACGATTTAAAACCGGAGTGGATCGCGCAAGATTTCAACGCCGTCGCGCGCCTTTGCCTCGTCAACCGCCAAATCGCTCCGGTCGCTTTTTTCCTCGACGTCGCGCCGGAAGATCCGCGTTATTTCGCGAAGTTCGAGCTTTGTTTGCGCTTGGCGAAGGCGTTGCGCGCCGTTACGCTCGTCGTCAAATCGTCCCCGCTCGGTTCCCCGTACAACGAGGAGTTCGAGCGCCTGCGTCGCGTCGCGCAATCGGCGGTTAACGCCGGCGTCGCCGTTTCCGTTTTGACCGAGCGCGACGCGATTTCCGGTTCCGTCGACTCGCTCGACTGCCTCTGCAAAGGCGTTCCGGAACTTTCCGTCGCGCTCGACCCGTCGCACTTCATTTTCGACCGCGAAACGCCCGCCGATTACGAAGCGCTGATTCCGCGAACGTCGCACGTCCGCCTGCGCGACACGACCGCTAAAAGTTTCCAAGTGCAAATCGGGCAAGGCGTTTTGGAGTACAACCGTTTGGTCGCGCAACTCCGCAAAAACGAATACAACCGCGCCCTTTGCGTCGACTTGGCGCCGTTGCCGAATCTTTCGCCCGAAAGCGAATTGCGCAAAATGCGCCTCCTGATGGAGTCGATTTTATAAACGCCGACGCGCGTCGCGTCAACATAGTGAAAACGCGTCGACGAACGCCGACCTTGCCGCCGGTTCGCGACGCGTTATGAGGAAACGTCGATGTTCACTTCCTTGGTTCGCGCCTTCCTGATTTTTCTCGCTAAGTTCATTAGCGGCGCTTCGGCGTTTTGGGTCGACAACCAACCGGACGAAAGCGGCCAACGGATTTACATCGCGAACCATACGAGCCATCTCGACGGTCTCGTCATTTGGGCCGCGCTTCCGCCGAACGTTCGCGCGAAAACCCGACTCGTCGCCGCCAAGGATTACTGGACGGGCGGCCCGATTCGCCGTTTCCTTAGCGGCCCGGTGATGAACGCGATTTTGGTCGATCGCGAAAACGTCTCGAAACGCAACAACCCGCTCTATCATATGCTCGACGAGATGGGCGACCGTTACTCGATCATCATCTTCCCCGAAGGCGGTCGTTCGACGACCGGGCAAGTCGGCGAGTTCAAAAGCGGCGTTTTTTACTTGGTGAAGAAGCGCCCCGACCTCGAACTGGTTCCGGTTTATCTCGCCAATATGAACCGCATTTTGCCTAAAGGCGTTATTTTACCCGTTTTTCTCCTTTCCCGCGTCGTTTTTGGCCCGCCGATTTGGTACGAGCGCAACGAAAGTAAGGAACAATTCCTTGTCCGCGCTCGCGAAAAAGTTCTTCAACTGAAAGACGCCGACGTCCGACGCTCCAACGAATCGGAAAAATCCGTATGACCCGCGCGACCGCTTCCGCCGAAACCGTTTTTTCCCCCGCCTCCGCCCTTCCCGCAAATTCGACAAATCCGGCAACCCCGGTAAATTCGGAGCCGTCGCCGCCTTCTCCCCTTAAAACGCGCTCTCCTTGGAAGAAACGCCTCGTCGCGACGGCGAAATTTCTTCTTTTCGCGTTGATCGTCGCTTGGATCGCGAACCGTCTTTCGAAGGATTGGACGGAAATTTCGCGGTACGACTGGCGACCGCGTCCCGATCGGCTTCTCGCCTCGGGTCTTTTTTACCTCGCCGCCTACCTCCCGTCGGCGTATTTTTGGCGTCTCTCGATTCGCTGGCTCGGCGGCGCGCCCGGCGTTTTTTCGGCGTTTAAAGCGTTTTACGTCAGCCAGTTAGGCAAGTACGTTCCCGGCAAGGCGCTCGTCGTCGTTATCCGTTCCGCGCTCGTCGCAAACGACAAAACAAAAGCAAGCGTCGCGGCGGTTTGCGTCTTTTACGAAACGTTGACGATGATGGCGACCGGCGCGCTGATTTCCGCGTTGATCGTCGCCGTTTGGTTCCGCGAGCATTGGCTTTACTCGGCGTTGGCGCTTTTGACGGCGCTTTGCGTCGGTCTTCCGCTCCTTCCGCCGATTTTTGTTCGGATTCTATCGATTTTAAGGGTTGGTAAAAACGATCCGACGCTCCAAGAGCGGTTCCGCGCGTTGACTTGGCGGTCGTTGTTCGTCGGCGTCGGCTTAACGAGCGTTCTTTGGCTCTTCTTCGGCCTTTCGCTTTGGGCGGCGATCGGCGCGATCGGCCTCGCCGTCGGTTCGTTTTGGTCGTCGGCGCATCTTCTCGTCGCGGCGTCGGCGTTGGCGGTCGTTTTTGGTTTCGCGGTCGCCGTCGCGCCGGGCGGACTCGGCGTTCGCGAGGCGGCGCTGACGATTTTGCTGATTCCGTTTTTGGAAACGCTCCTGCGAGCGCCGGAAAACGCGACGTTTACAACGTCCGCTGAAACGTTGGCGACGATCGTCGCGTTGGTTCAACGGCTTGTTTCGATCGTCGCGGAGATCGCCGCCGTCGCCGCGTTTTACGCCGTCGACTTTGCGTTTCGCCTCCGTCGCCGCTAAATTTCGCCCTTTATCCCCGCCGTTTGTCCCGTTTTCCTTAAAAATTTTAAAAATTTCGCAAAAAATTTGCGATTCCGCGAAACCTCGTCGTTTCCGCGCGGTTTAACTATTGTCGAAGGCGACGAGGTTCGCCGTTTGTCCCCTTTCCCCGGAGCGCTTCCATATGAATCCCGAATCTTACGTCGTCGAGCGTCCGAATCGAGCCGTTTTAATCGTTAGAATGCGCTCGAAACCCCGCGCCGACGGTCGGCAACTTCCGGACGCGTCTTTCACTTTCCGTTACGGCGACCCGCAGTACGACCTTTGGGAACGTCGTTATTGGGAGCAACGTCAACGCCGCGAAGAAGAGTTGGCGTCGCGTTAATCCGCCAACCGTTAAACCGCCGTTTTATCGTTTTTACCGTTAAATCGGCGCGCCCTGCAAACCGCGAAAAGCGACCCGTCGTCGATATTTGCCTCTCGCCGACGGCAAGCGGCGCCGCTCGGATCGCTCAACCTCCGAGCGGCGTTTTTTCCTTTACTTTTCCTCCCGACCTTTATTTTGACCTCCGTTTCCCGCCGACTCGCGCCGTTTCGCATTCCGGCGCGTCCGTTAACAACGCCGACGAGTTCCCGCGTCGGCGTTTTCTCGTTCTTGTTCAACGACTCGACTAACAAACTAAGAAAACAAACACAGCAAACTCCCACCCTAAAAAAACGCCGCGACCGAAGCCGCGACGTTGTTCTCGCTAATCCGAAAGTCGGCAAAATCTGTCGTTTGCCTTACTCTTACTTCGCGTCGATCGGGTCGGCTTCGACGCCTTCGAGGGTCAACGTAATCGGTTTGATCGTTCCGTCGGCGTTAAATTCCATTTTTTCGATACAAGTTTCGCGGTGGTCGCGGGTGTTGATTCCAACCGGACGACGGTGGTAAATCGCGTACCAGTTCCCGGACGGCGTTTGCAGAACGCTGTGGTGCCCGGCGCCCATCGCGATTTTCGGGTCGGGCGAGATAATTTCGCCGATCCGTTCGTGCGGGCCGAAAAGCGAATCGGAAATCGCGTAAGCGACCTTGTAATTCGGGCCGGTCCAGCCGCCTTCCGACCACATAAAGTAATATTTGCCGTTAATCTTCTTGACCCAAGGCCCTTCGACGTAATTTTTCGGCGTAATTTCGCGATAGATCGTCCCGTCTTCGAACGGAACGAGGCCGGTGAAGTCGTCCTTAAGTTTGACGATGTTGCAACGCCGCCATCCGCCGTAAATCATATACCAAGTTCCGTCGTCGTCTTGGAAAACGAATTGGTCGATCGGTTGCGCGCCGTTGACGATATCGTTAATCAGCGGTTTGCCGAGGTAATCTTTGTACGGCCCTTCCGGTTTGTTGGCGACGGCGACGCCGATCCCGCCGATTTCGCCTTCGTGAACGTCGTTCGCGCCGAAGAAGAAGTAATATTTTCCGTCTTTTTCGACGACGGACGGGGCCCACATCGCTCGGCGCGCCCACTTAACGTTCTCGTTGGTGAGAACGCGTTCGTGTTTCGTCCAGTTGACCAAATCGGTCGAGGAGAAGCAGTCAAAGAACGTTTGGTCGTCGAACGCGGCGGAGTAAGTCGGGAAAATCCAGTACTTCCCGTCGAACGTCGCGACTTCCGGGTCGGCGTACCAACCGGGAAAAACGGGGTTTCCGGACGTTTTTTTCGCGTCGGCGTCTTGGGCAAACCCGGTTCCGACGGCGCAAAGGGCGGCGACGCAACAGAGGGCCGCGCTCAAAATCGTCGATTTTTTCATCGTGCTTGAACCTTTCTAGCGAAAATTAGAGGTCGTGAAAACGTCGCGCCGAGTCGAGAGCGCATTTTACGTTCCGAGTATCGCCGCGTTTTTCCCATTTTACCTCAAAACGCGCTTTTTTTCAAGAACCGTCGCCGGATAATTCTTTCGTCAATTATTTCAAGCTCGCGCCTTCGTCGGTTCCAAGGTTGTCGCTTCCTGTCTCGCGTCTCGTTTCCGAGCGTTCGTCTCTAATATGATTATTATTTAACGCTTGCTCTCGTCATTATTTGAAATTGCTCGCGAAAAAAATCGTCAATTTCTTCCGGCGCGAATCGCTTTTTTTCCTTCGTTCCTTTTTCCGTTATTATTATTTCGCACGAAAGCGCAACACAAACTTATATCTCCGCTTCTATATTTACTCAACGATAATCTCAAACAACTAAAATATTTTCGCAAAACATTAAATCCTCCCCCCCCCCCGAGCAACAGCACGCTTTTTTCTCTTTTTTGGGGAGCCTCGCTCTTTTTTTGCGTCTCGCTCTTTGTTTGGCGCTTTTCCATTAGCGGACGACAAACAAGAGCGCCGAGCGTCCCGCCGACGTCCCAATATGTAGGCGTCGATCCGCCAATCGCTTCCGTTTACCGCTTCGACCTAATTCCCGTCCCGCCTCGCCGACAAACGCCCAATCATACAAAACATTAACGACAAAACGCTGTTTCGGGCGCGTTGGCACGTAAAAATGCAAGGGCCCTACCGACCGATAAATAGAGCGTAAAAAAGTCTCGAACGTTTCCATTCAAGGCTTAAACAATAAGGACGGCAGGAATACCGAATCTTCCCATTTCACAACATTTAACGCCTAAGAAGCGCTTATTTCGAGGCAATCGATTTTCAACGCTTTGGCCGCTTTTCGGCGAGTTCTTTTTACCCCCTGTCGCCCTCGCCCAACCGCTCACTGCGCGGCGAACGTATAAATGAAAACGATCGGCTTCCTGGTCGCCAACTCGACGACGCCGCGAAGAACGTAATTTCCCGACGTCGGAATAAACGGCTCGTCCGTCGAGTTCGCCGGAATTAGCGCGAAATCATACTCGACGCCCTGCCAAATCTCCGACGTTTGCGTCGTTTCGAAAACGCAAGCCGGACCAATTTCGATTTGCGCTTCGTTCGCGACGTCTTCGACGACGGCGGCGAAGAGGACGAGCGTCGAGTTCGCGGGAACGGCGGCGTTTTTTGTTTCGAGAGTCGTTTTCATTTTGTTTCTTTCTCTTTCGTCAAGCGTTCAATTCAACCGTCAGGCGGCGCCGTTTTCGGTCGCGCTTCCCCTCGCGGTTCCGTTTTCTTTAGCGACTTGCAACGCCGACGCCGCGTCGCGCAACGTTTCAAAACCGCCGACGATCGTTTTGCAAACCTTGACGCCAAGGCCAATTACCACGATCGCCAACAACAGCGCGAAAATTCCCCCAAACGCCGCCGCGACCATTTTCCAAGCGCCGCCGCTCGCCGCCGACTCCGCGACGTTCGCCGATTCGGTCGTCGAAGACGTTTCGGCGTTCGCGCTCGTCTCCGCTTCTTCCGCCGTTTCGAGACTCGCGGCCAACTCGACGACCGCCTCCGTCGTCGCGTCAAGCGAATCGCGCAACGCTTGAAATTCGGCGGCTTGCGTCTCCAACGTCGGAGCGTTCGCCGACGCGGCTTGAATCGCCGTCAAAACCTCGTTCGTTCGGTCGACCTGCGGCGCGACGTCGCGTTCGCTAAGTCGTTCCAAAATCGCCGTTTGACCGCGCAACAAACGCAAAATTTCCCGCGCTTGACCTAGCGGCGTTTCGACGTCGTACTCGTCTTTTTCCGCGACCGGTTCGCGCGGTTCTCGACGCGCTTCAAGCCGCGCCGCGTCGGTCGCCTCGACCGGATAAACCAGTCGAACCTCCGCGGGAGGCGCTTTCATCGCGTCTAAACCGTTGTTTTGCGTCGTTTGCGCATCTTGCGCAAAAACCGCCGTCGCGCTTCCAACCGTCGCCAAAAACGCCGTCAAAATCGTCCGTTTCATCGTCGTCGTTCGTTTCATCTCCTTTCACTCCAACACGTTGCGCGTCGCGGCTCGATCTTGCCCGCCTTCGACGTAATCGAGCCAATCCGCTTCCAATTCCTTCAAGTCGGCGTAACCGTAAAATCCTTTAAGCGCTTTGTTTATGTCGCGCGTTCCGCGCGTCAAATCGTCGAGAAACGCCGCGAACCATTTCGAACCGCCCCGCGCGATCAGAAAGTCGACGACGGAAAATCCTTGATGATAAATCAAGAGCGAACCGTCGTAACTGTTGCGACCGTAAAGTTTATCAATCGGGACAAAATCGCCGTTTCTGTAACGCGAGTAGACAGTTCGTCGCAACGCTTCGCGGCGCCGATACTCGGAATTCTGCGCCGCGCCTTCGTTAAGGAACAAGTCGAAATTCGCGTCGAGCCAATAAAAAAAGAAGGCGTGCGTCAACTCGTGGTCGAGCGTGCCGCCCCGCGCGACGTCGAACGACTGATAAACGACGACTTCGCGCACGAAGCCGCCCGCGTAACTCGTGTAACCGGCGACGCTTCCGCCTCCGCCGGTGAAAATCACCGGGAAGCGCGTCCACGTTCGCGGCGCTCCGTAACGCTCGACAAGTCGTTCGATAATGGCGTCGCATTCGGCGCCGATCTTGTCGGCGTTCGCTCCGGAAACCTTAACCCATTGCGAAACGTAACTTTCCGTTTTCGTCTCGTCGTTCGCAACCGCCGACGCCGCGTCGCAAGCCGCCCAACGCGCCCCTTCGTCCGCTCGAACGGGCTCGAACGTCGCGAGCGTCGCAAAAATCGCGCCCGCCAATAAACTCGCGTTTTTCATCGTTCCTCCGCAACTATTTGTTAAACGTCGCTTTAATATCGCTTCAGACGGAGAAAATATTCGGGGTTTTGGCGAAAATTAAGAAAATTCAGTTTAAAACGTATTGAAACTAGTTAAGAACGTGGTATATTATAAGCGTTGGGGGTAAGGACGCCTTCAACTTGTTCAAAAACTTTTTAGCGAACCCTTAGCGGAGCAAAAATGAAAAACAATTTCTTTCAAATCGTTTATCGCGTCGTCGACGCGAAAGGTCGCCAAACCACGGAAACGCAATGCCGTAGCGCCGCTTTTCGTGCGATGGAAGACGGCGGGGCTGTTTTTAAAGTTTTTTGCATCGGCATTAAACTCGACAAAACGCTCGGGCTCTACCTCGAATTGACGAAGAGCTTGACAGCTCGATAGACTTAACCCTTAACCCC
>JAGBDD010000137.1 GCA_017937685.1 Thermoguttaceae bacterium
CCCGTCAGCGGCGTCTTGATCTCGTGCGAGACGTTCGCGACAAAGTCGCGTCGGAATTTTTCTTGCCGCCGGGCTCGGTCGACCTCCGTTTTCAGCCGCTCCGTCGTCGCCCGCATCGATTCGGCGAGTTCGCGAACCGGCCCGACCGGCGGAACGGCGACGTCGACGCTCAAATCTCCGGCGGCGATTCGCTCCGCGCTCCGTTGAAGGCGGTCGAGCGGGCCCGCGACGCGCCGGAGCAGGTACCAAACGAGGAATCCGGTCGCGACCGCCGCGACGCCGAGGAGCGCGTCCGACGCCGTCGACGTTCGCCGAAGCGCCGTCGAAAGCTCGTCCGCCGGAACGACGAGCCGAATAATTTGCGTCTTTTGCCGACTTTGCAACGTCGCGGCGGCTCGAGCCGTCCAAAGTCCGGTTCGGTCGCGGCGCGTCGAGAAACCGCGACCCGTTTTCAGCGCGGCGACGACCTCCGGCTCCGAAAGGGGCGAGCGCAAGTCGGCGTTATCCGACGCGACGATCGCGTCGCCGCGAGCGTTGAAAATCGCGACGTCCCGTTCGTCGAACGAAAACGCGTCGCAGTAATGGTCGAGCGCGTCGAGATCGTTTTCTTCGAGCGCCGGGCTGAAAAATTGAAGCGCTAGGTCGAGGCGGTTGTCGAGTTCTTCGCGGTAATCGGCTAAAAACGTTTCTTCGAAGCGGGTTTGTTGGCGTTCCAAAACGGCGCGCCCGGCGACGAACGCTCCGGCGAGAACGAGCGGGAAGGAAAGGAGCAAGAGCGTGCGGCGTTTCATCGGCGGCGGTCGGCGTTAAAATAGGAGGAAAGGCGGAATAGGGAAAACAGGGGAACGGGGAAAGGCGCAAGGGACGGCGGCGCGCCAAACGTTCGACGCGGCGGCAAGAAACGACGTTCGCTCCCGAGAACGCGAACCGGTTGGAGCCGGGCGTTTTCGAGAGCGTTTGAGAGCGTTAAGCGTCGCGAAATCAACGTTTCCAACGGTATCCGACGCCGCGCGCCGTTTCGACGCAACCGCTCGTCGGGCCGAGTTTCTTGCGGAGGTTTGCGATTTGAACGTCGATGGCGCGGTCGAAAGCGATGTAATCGTCGCCGCGGATTTTTTGGGCGATTTCGTATCGCGACCAAATTCGGCCCGGCGCTCGGATAAGGAGCAAAAGGAGTTCGAACTCCGTCGGCGTTAGGTCGAGCGACGCGCCGTCGGAGCGGAGAACGAGGCGTTCGGCGACGAAGATCGACAAGCCGTCCCGTTCGACGTCCGGTTTCGACGGAGCGTCGGCGTCGGAGGCGTTGGTTCCGTTCGCGCTCCCGTTCGCCGCGTCGGCGTTCGACGCAAGCTCTTGCGTTCGGCGGAGTTGCGCTCGAATCCGCGCCAAGAGCGTTTGATTGTTGAACGGCTTCACAACGTAATCGACGGCGCCCGCTTCGAGTCCGACGACGACGTCCGTTTCCTCGCCCCGCGCCGTCAGCATAATCGCCGGCGTCGTCGCGTTAAGGGGCGTCGACCGAAGTCGGCGGCAGACGTCCAACCCGTCGACGTCCGGTAACGTTAAGTCGAGCAAAATCAAGTCGAACGGCGTTTCGGAAGCGCGTTCGAGCGCCGCCGTTCCGGTTCCGACCGCCTCGACTTGCGAGAATCCCCGCGTCTCCAAAAGGAGCGAGAGAATTTCGCGAATCGACGCGTCGTCCTCGACGATCAAAATTTTTTCCGCGCCCATCGGGCGACTCCTCGGCGATTGAAAAGGCGGCGTTCGGCGAAGTTAACGGGCGGCTTCGACGAACGCCGGGTTGGTGTTAAGTTAAAAAGTTAAACGGTTTGCGTTAATTTTGCGCCGCTTTCGCGAGGTAGTCGGCGACCGCGCGATTTCCCTCTTCGCGAGCGACGGCTTCCGGCGTTTGCCCTTCGTCGTTCTTCGCTTTCAAGTCGGCGCCGCGTTTGACCAGTTCTTTCGCGGTTTCGAGCGAGCCTTCGTCGGCGGCGACGTGCAGCGGCGTTTCTTTTTCGCGGTCTTTGGCGTTAACGTCCGCTTTTTTGTCGAGCAGAACCTTCAACACGTCGGCTTTTTTCGCGTCGGCGGCGACGTGCGCCGGGGTTTCGCCGTCGCGGTCTTTGGCGTTAACGTCGGCGCCTTTGTCGATCAGGAACTTGACGACTTGAACGCGGTCTTTGCGGATCGCGTCGGTTTCGCGGTCGCCTTCGTCGGCGGCGGCGTGAAGCGGCGTTTCGCCGTCTTCGTCCTTCGCGTTCACGTCGGCGCCCTTCTTGACGAGGTATTTAACGACGTCGAGCCGGGCTTTTTCCGCGGCGGCGCGCAGGGCGGTCTCGCCGTCGTCGTCGCGAGCGTCGATTTTCGCGCCTTGCTCTTCGATCAAGCGTTTGACTTTGGCGAGGTCGCCTCGTTGCGCGGCGCGGATCAGCGCCGGTTCGAAATCGGCCGCGTAAACGGCGGTTTCGAGCGAGTTAACGGTCGGGAGGTTCGAGGAGGTCGACGAGTTCGAAGCGGCGGCGAGCGAAACGCAACCCAACGCGGCGACGGAGGAAACGAGCGTCCATTTTTGTAACTTTTTCATATTCGGCCTCTTGATTTCTGCTTTTTTTCTTATCTTGTCGGCGCTGGTTCGGCGCGGTTGGAGTTCCGGCGACGGCGGCTCGGCAAGGAGGGCGTCGTCGACCGGATTTTTCCCGTTTTTGTTTTATTTTCGTCGCAAATTTTTAGGGAGGAAATTTTTTATCGGCTTCCCTTGCGACTTCAAAAGTAAGTTTACCGCGCGAACGTTTCGAAATTTTTAACGCAATGTAAATTTTTTGTAAAGATTCGCGACTTGC
>JAGBDD010000138.1 GCA_017937685.1 Thermoguttaceae bacterium
ATTAGCGGCGCTTACGAACACGCGCGCGAACATAACTTCGCCGATCCGTTTGACTTATCGCAATCTTGGCTCGACGCGGAAGCCGCCGGCAAAGCGCCGATGGACGCGCCGATCAACTTCGTTACGACGAACGACATCATCGGCGGGAACTCCGGGAGCCCCGCGGTCAACTCGAAGGGCGAAGTCGTCGGGTTGATTTTCGACGGAAATATCCAATCTCTCGTGCTGAACTTCACTTACGACGACGAAATTTCGCGCGCCGTCCTCGTTCACTCGACCGGGATTCGCGAAGCGGTTCGCAGTATTTACAACTTGCCGCAACTTGCCGACGAACTTGGAAAGTAGGCGATTAAAGAGTTTAGCCGAATGCTTTTTGAGCGAGTAATCGCTTGGCGCGACGTTCGTTCGAACGAGCGGACGTCGCAAATCCTTAAAACGCCGACGTTGCGACAAATTTTGACGCGCGTCGGCGACTTTTGCCCGCGTTGAAAAGACGCGTTTTTTGAAAAATGACGAAACGACCTTATTTAATTTTCGGCACCGGCAACGCGCACAAAGGAATCGAAGCGACGGAAATCGTCGCGCCGACGGGCGTTACGTTGCGAACGCTCGCCGAGTTCCCGGAAGCGATCGACGTCGTCGAGGACGGCGAAACGTTCGCCGAGAACGCGCGCAAGAAAGCAATCGAGCAAGCGCGGCATTTGCAAACCTTTGTTCTTGCGGAGGATAGCGGTATTTGCGTTGACTTTTTGAACGGCGCGCCCGGCGTCTTGTCGGCTCGTTTTGCGGGCGAAAATCCGCGTTCCGACCAACGCAACAACGAGTTTCTGCTTGAAAAATTGGCCGACGCGCCGCTCGAAAAACGAACGGCGCACTATGTTTGTCATATGGTCTTGGCCGCTCCGGACGGCGAAATCGAATTTGAAGCGGAGGAGCGTTGCCGCGGTCGGATTTTGTTTAAGCCGAGCGGCGACAACGGTTTCGGATACGATCCGTTGTTTGAAGTCGTCGAGTTTCACCGCACGTTTGGGGAGCTTGCGCCGGAAATCAAACGCGCGATTAGCCACCGGGCGCGAGCGACGCGGCGTCTCATTCCGAAACTTTTCGAGTTGGTAGCCGCCGGAAAATTGCCGACGATGTAATCGGTTAACCGATGCGTTCGATTGTAATCGTTGAAAATAAAGAAGATAGAAAACGATGGAAAATCTTAGCGAATATTGTTTGCGCGTTGCGAAGGACGCGAAAAAAGCGTCGCGCGCTCTTGCCGCCGTTTCGGGCGCCAAGAAAAGCGAATGGATTAACTTGTGCGCCGACAAACTTTTAGAGCGCAAAGACGAGATTCTTGCCGAGAACGCGAAAGACCTCGAAGCGGCGCGACAAAGCGGCTTGAAAGCGTCGATGATCGATCGCTTAACCTTGTCGGAAAAGACGTTGCGTGAAATGGCGACGGCGTTGCGCGAGATTGCCGCCTTTCCGGATCCGATCGGCGCGACGATCGGGTCGACGATTCGCCCGAACGGTCTTGAAGTGCAAAAAGTGCGGACGCCGATCGGCGTCGTTTTCTTCGTTTACGAATCGAGACCGAACGTAACGACCGACGCCGCCGCGATTTGCGTCAAGAGCGGAAACGCCGTTGTTTTGCGCGGCGGGAAGGAAGCGTTCCACTCGAACACGATTCTTGGGCGCGTTCTCGCCGACGCGGCCCGCGAGGTTGGCCTGCCGGAATGCGCGGCGCAACTTTTGAACACGACGGATCGCAACGCCGTCGACGAGTTCTTGCGTTTGCCGCAATACGTCGACGTCGCGATTCCGCGCGGCGGCGAGGCGTTGGTCAAACGCGTTACCGAGAACGCGCAAATGCCGGTCATCAAACACTTTGCGGGAAACTGCCATCTTTACGTCGACAAAGACGCCGATTTGAGCGTCGCGGAGAAAGTTCTCGTCAACTCTAAGTGTCAGCGTCTCGGGACTTGCAACACGGTTGAGTCGCTGGTCGTTCACTCGGCGGTCGCGGCGGAAGCCATTCCGCAACTCCTTGCGACGCTTAAAGATAACGGCGTCGAAATTCGCGGCGACGAGCGAACGCGCGCCTTCGCTCCGAACGTCGACGTTTTGGAAGCGACGGAAGACGATTTTTACCGCGAATATTTGGCGGCGATTATCTCGGTGAAGGTGGTCGATTCCATCGAAGAAGCGATCGAACATATCAACGAACACAGCTCCGGGCATACGGAAGTGATTGTTACCAAAGACGTTAAAGCGTCGAAGAAGTTCGCGACGGAAATCGACAGCGCGGCGGTAATGATTAACGCGAGTTCGCGTTTGCACGACGGCGGGCAATTCGGACTCGGCGCCGAAATTGGCATCAGCACCGACAAGTTCCACGTTCGCGGCCCGTGCGGCGTCGACGACTTAACGAGTTATAAATATGTCGTTTACGGCGACGGTATTTTGCGCGGTTGACGTAAAATACCGTCGCGCCGTTCGCAAATTCGGCGATGCTCGGTCGTTAAGCGTCGTTGAAACAAACGGACGGTTTAAACCGGCGTTTGTTAACGCAAACGTCGGTTTTTATTTGTTTTATGGCTTTAATGTTTTGAAGTTTTTCGACGATTATTTCGATGAGTTCTCAAGTTTCGTTGCATCGCGTTCAACGTAAGTTGGCTAAAGTGTTCCTGTTAGATCGCGAGCCGTTGCGCCGCCGTCTCGTTCGGTTGCAGCAAGAGTTTGAAAAATTGGCGCAAGAAAAAGCGGACGCGGCGTCGCAAACGGAAACAAAGCCCGAAGAAGAGACACAACCTGTTGGAAAGATTGAGGATACGTCGATTAGTCGTTGGGAAAAGCGGTTGCGCGAGCTTTCGGATGATTGCGACGCGTCGATCGAAAAAGTCGAACGCCGTCGAAAGTCTTTTCCAAAAATAACTTACGACGTCAATTTGCCGGTTTCGGAACGTCGCGACGAATTGAAAAAGTTGATCGCGGAAAACCAAGTTGTCGTCGTTTGCGGCGAAACGGGGAGCGGAAAGTCGACGCAACTTCCTAAAATTTGTTTAGAGCTTGGGTTAGGCGCTCGCGGTTTGATCGGGCACACGCAGCCGCGACGCCTTGCCGCGCGTTCGATCGCGCAACGCGTTGCCGACGAGTTGCAAACGCCGTTGGGACAACATGTTGGGTATAAGGTGCGGTTTAACGACGAGACGTCGGATAAGACGTTGATTAAGCTGATGACCGACGGTATTCTCCTTGCAGAATCGCAAAACGACCGATTTTTCAACCGTTACGAGGTTATTATCGTCGACGAGGCGCACGAACGCTCGCTCAACATCGACTTTTTGCTCGGAATGATGAAGCGCGTGTTGCGAACGCGCCGCGACCTCAAATTGATTATCACCTCGGCGACGATCGACGCAAAGCGTTTTGCGGAACACTTTACGTCGAGCAAGGGCCCGGCGCCGATTATCGAAATTTCGGGGCGAACTTATCCGATCGAGACGCTTTACCGACCGATCGACGAATGGAAGTTGCGGCGCGAAGAGCGCGAACGAGAAAATAGCGGGGACAGGGGCGAACGTAATCCAAACGAACGTAACAACTTGCGACGGCGCGATTTGGACGAGGAAGACGCGTTCGAAACGACGCTTCTCGAAGCGGTCGACGAGTTGGCGCGTCGCGAACGGGGCGATATGTTGATCTTTATGCCGACCGAACGCGATATTTTCGAGACGGCTAAGTTGTTGAAAAAACACGAGATACCGGGAGACGATTCGCGAAGAAAAACGGAAATTTTGCCGCTTTACGCCCGTTTGCCTTCGACCGAACAGCAAAAGATTTTCGGTAAAACGAGTTGGCGCAAAATCGTCGTCGCGACGAACGTCGCCGAATCGTCGTTGACGGTGCCCGGGATTCGGTACGTAATCGACCCCGGAACTGCGCGCATAAGTCGTTATTCCGCAAGGTCTAAGACGCAACGTTTGCCCGTCGAGCCGATTTCGCAGGCGTCGGCGGATCAGCGCGCGGGGCGTTGCGGACGCGTCGGGCCCGGCGTTTGCATTCGACTTTATAGCGAACGCGATTACTTGTCGCGCCCGCGTTACACGACGCCGGAAATCCAGCGAACGAACTTAGCGTCGGTCATTTTGCAAACAAAAGCGCTTAAACTCGGCGCGGTCGAGCGGTTTCCGTTCATCGATCCTCCCCGAAATGCTTCAATTATCGACGGTTACAAAACGCTCTTCGAACTCGGCGCGGTCGATGAAAACAACGAGTTAACCGAAATCGGGCGTAAACTTAGCCGATTGCCGATCGACCCGCGCATCGGTCGGATGATTTTCGCCGCCGACGAAGAGGACGCCTTGCGCGAAATTTTGATTATCGCCGCCGCGCTCGAAATTCAAGACCCCCGCGAACGACCGCGCGAACAACAAGAAAAAGCGGACGAGAAACACGCGCCGTTCCTCGACGAAAATAGCGACTTTATGTCGTATCTCAAACTTTGGGACTTTTGGCAAAATTTGAAGGACAAAACGTCGCGCAACCAATTGCGCAAGGCTTGCCGCGAGAATTTTCTCTCGTACAACCGGATGCGCGAATGGTCGGACGTTTACGTTCAGTTGTTGCAACTCGTTAAGGGACAGTCGCTTGAAGTAAAAAAACGTCGCGACGATTACAACGCGATTCACCGTTCTATTTTGACCGGGTTGTTATACGGCGTCGCGCAAAAAGAAGAGACGGGGAACGAGTATCGCTCGACTAACTCCGGAAAATTTGTTCTTTGGCCGGGTTCCGGGCTCAAAAAGAAGCCGACTTGGGCGGTCGGCGCGGAGCGTTTGGAGACGACGCGGGCTTATTTACGGACTGTCGCGCGCATCAATCCCGATTGGATCGAGGAAATCGGCGGGCGGCTCCTCGAACGGACGCGACGCGATCCGTTTTGGAATCGCGAGACCGGTTGCGTTCACGCTTACGAACGAGCGACGCTTTACGGGCTGACGATTATTCCGAAACGTCGCGTCAATTTTGGGCCGATCGACCCGGTTAAGTCGCGCCAAATATTTATTTACGAAGCGTTGGTGAATCGCGATTTCGATTGTTCGCTCCCGTTTTTCGAACACAACTGCGCCGTTTTTGAGGAGGCCGAGCGGCTTCGCGACAAGTTGCGGAAGTACGATTTCGTTAAGTCGCTCGACGCGATTTACGATTTTTACGACGCGAAGCTGCCGGACGTCGTTTGCGATGCTGTGTCGCTAAAAAAGTGGTGGAAGAAGGCGCCGCAAAAGAAGCGCGAAGCGTTGTTTGCGAAGCTCGACGATTTTTGCGCCGGGGAAATCGACGCGGAAACCGCCGCCGCGTTTCCGGACGAAGCGTCGTTCGACGGTAATTCGCAACTGCCGTTAAAATATCGGTTTAGTCCCGGAGAGTTGGACGACGGCGCGTCGCTGATCGTGCCGTTGGAGGGGTTGCGACAACTTGAAACGCGTCGGCTCGGTTGGCTTATTCCGGGGTTGGTCGAACAAAAGATCGTCGCGATGTTGAAGACGCTTCCGAAGGAAATTCGGCGCGAAATCGTTCCGATTCCGGATACCGCGCGGGAGATTGTCAAGCGAATTTCGTTTGGCGACGGTTCGCTTGAAGAGGTTGTCGCGCAAGAGGTTAGCAGGTTAGCGGGACGGCGGACGACGGTCGCCGACTTCGATCTTGAGCGAACGCCGCCGGAATTGCTTCTGAACCTTAAAGTCGTCGACGACGCCGGGGAACTGTTGGCCGAAGGGCGCGACGCCGGAGAATTGCGCGAACGACTTGGCGTCGAGATGAACAAATCGATCGGCGCCGTCGTCGATCCGCAATGGAACCGCGACGGTTTAACGACTTGGGACTTTGGAACGCTCCCGGAATCGATTTCGATTTCGCGCGGTTCGTTGACCGTTTCGGCGTATCCGGCTCTCTGCGACCCGCGATTTTTGACCAATTCGTTTTCACCGAGCGCGCCGGAGGCTCGAACCGTCGCGACGCGTCTTTTCGACTCAAAAGATAAAGCGTTTCGACACACGAAGTTAGGCGTTATTCGACTTTTCAACTTGGCTAATTCGCGCGACCTCAAAACGCAAGCGCGTTGGTTGCCGCAACTCGATAAATTGCAAACGTTTTCGCGAGCGATCGCCGATTTCGATTTGACGGCGGCGCTTGCGGAAACGATCGGGGCGCGGGCGCTCGACTTAGACGATACGAAGTCGCTTCCTGCTAACGAGGGAGAATTTAACGACTTAGCGAAGCGCGGACGGGAGCGAATTGGGTACGCGACGCAGGACGTCGCCGGTTGGATTGTTCGGTTTCTCGAAAATTACCAAGAGGCCCGACTTGCGATTGAAAAACGTCGGGGCGGGGCGGCGAACGCCGTCGCGGTCGATGCGGCGTCGCATTTGGCGCGACTGACGGAGCCGCGGTTTTATTTGACGACTCCTTGGAATTGGTTGAAGGAGTTCCCGCGTTATTTTAAGGCGATTTCGGCGCGATTTGAGAAATGGCAAAACGGCGGCGCCGCGACCGACGCCGCGTTCGCGCAAGAGCTAAACGCTTATTGGGAAAGGTATTGCGAAGCGTTTGAACGGAACGAAAACGCCGGGATTTTCGATCCGGAACTTGAAACCTTCCGCTGGGCGCTCGAAGAGTACCGTGTTTCGCTTTTCGCGCAAAAGTTGGGAACCGCGATGAAAATTTCGGCGGTTCGGCTTGAAAAGCAATGGGAAAAAACGACGCGTTGATTAGCGTGTAAACGCCGCCGCGTCAACGGTTTGGCGCGTTTGAACGTTGCGCGCGGCGGGGCTAACGGGCGACGGCAAGAGCGCGGAACGCCAAAATTCGAACGCGATTAAAACGCCGAAAATTCCCCAAAAGACGCAATTTAAACGCCGACGCGCGCTTGTTTTATCGAGCGCCGCGTCGGCGTTTTTTCGCGCTTCGCCATCCCGGTCGGTTAACGCTTCGGAGAAAAGAGTTGCGTCGGAAACGTTGGAATTAGAACAGGTTAAGAGCGATTCTTGAAGCGCGAAGTCGACCGTTTTTTCAACGAACGGGACGAACGACGGCGCGAACGCGAGCGCGCTTATCGCGGCGTCCGGAGCGGTCGCGCACCAAACGACGGTTCCGTTATTCGGCGCGGATAAACGAGTTAGCGTCGGAACAGACGATATTGCGTCGCGAAGAACGGGAAGAGCGTCGGAACCGACGAGCGGGAACGAACGCCAAACGGGGAGCGCGTCGACGCCGGAACGCTCGAAACCGGGGAACGCGGCGGCGAAGGAACGCTCTTTAACGTTAACGTTCGCAACGGTTTGGAAAGCGTCGCGAACGGCGGGAACGGTCGACGCGTCGAGGGCGCCGGTCGCCGGTTCGAACGCGACGGCGAGCGTTTGAACGTCGAGTTTCCAGCGGCGCCACACGGCGTCCCAACGTTTGGCGTCGGTTCGCGACCCGGCGAAGATTAGGAGCGCGCGAGGCGAGTCGGGCGAGGCGGCGGCGAGAAAACGTTCCGTTTTGGCGAGTTCCGCGTCGGTCGGGGCGGAAAGGTCGACCCAACAAATCGCGTCGAAAGCGGTTAGCGCGTTGGTCGGCGTTAACGCAAAGTCGGCGGACGAAACGAGTTCGACTTGCGGAAGATTTTGCGTTTCAACGGGTTGCGTCGCGTCAAAATTGGGGTTTAGCGCGGCGGCCAAATAAAACGTGGCGTCGTTTGAACGACTTGCGGCGCTTTGAAGTTGCGGGGCGTCGGGGAACGGAGCGCCGGAGTCGCTTCCGTCGACGATTAAGACGCGTATTGGGCGACCGTCGATTTTTCCGTCGGCGACGCGTTGAAGCGGAACGCTAAGTCGCGATTCGGCGGGAGTTGAGAACGCGGCGTTAAAAAACGGAAACGAAGGAAACGTCGGCGCCGCCCAGATTAGGACGAGCGTTAGGAGCGCGAACGAACGGATCGTCGCTAAGATAAGTAAACCGCGCTCTTTACGTCGGACGGCGCGACGGAGCGACGGCGCGAGCAAACGAACCGCCGGGAACGAAACGCGAGGCGGAGGCGTCGTCGGACGTCGGCGGCGGAGAAAAAGCCAAGGAAGCGCGAGCGTCGCCAACGCGAAAAGAGCCCAAGGTGTTTGCATCGCAAGCCGTTGGTTGGAAAGGAAATAAGGCGGAAGCGAGAATGGCGAACGCGCGTTCGCTCCAAAAAAAATCCGCTCCGACGTTTTATTATATCGGAGCGGAAAAACGCGTCAAGCGCTAACGATTCGACGACGTAACGCTAAGCGCCGTCGAAGGTTGCGAAATCATTTCAAGCCGGACGCCGCTTTCATCAGGTTGAAAATGTCGGTATTGTAAATGAAGTCGCCGCTGAAGTCCCACATATCGGCGGCTTCTTCGTCGTTGCCGCGGATAAATTCTTTGACCGACTCGACGCCTTGGCCCTTGGCGTAAACCGGAACGAGCCAGTGCGAGTGGCCGGACGAGAGATATTGGACTTCCGGGCATTCGCCGATATCCGACTCTTCGAGTTCTTCAAATTCGTTGAATTCGTCTTTTTTCGGGTCAAATTTGCCGTTTTCGTCCATATCTTCGAACGTGCCCGGGCCCCAAATGCAGCCGGTTTCGTGGTCGGACGTAATAATCATAATCGTGTCGTCCCAAGACGAGTATTTTTCGACCCAAGCGATCGCGGCGTCGATCGCCTTCGAGAAGGAAGCGTGTTCGAGCGCCGAGTTTTGCGCGTTGCGACCGTGGTTCGCGTGGTCGATCGCGCCGCCTTCGACCATCAGGTAGAAACCTTTGTCGTTTTGCGCCAAGACGTTAAGCGCGCCGAGCGTCATATCGGTCAGCGTCGGGGTGTTGGCGAGCGCTTCTTTCGAATAACGTTCTTGGACGAACGATTCGTCGTCGGCGAAACCGTCGATCGGGAGCATATCGCCGTTGTCGCGACCAATACCGAGGATTTTCTTCGGAAGGTCGGTCGGGTTCGTATCCGGGGTCATTTTAGCCAATTCGGCGAACTTTTCGCGTTCGTCGATGAACTTCCAACCCTTGTAACCTTCGTCTTTAGAGACGGCTTCCCAAACTTCGCGCCCGCCGACGAATTGATAGTTGAGGTCTTCCGGTTTCTTGTTGATTTTCGCGCCGCGGTTGTAAGCGGGGTGCCCGGCTCCGAAAAGAACCGTCAACGGGAGGTCGTTGATTTGCTCTTTCGAGATTTCTTCGTAATTACCGCGGCTCATATTGTGCGCGCTCGTTGTGGCGGGGGTGGCGTGCGAAATTTGAACGGTCGTAACGACGCCGACCGAGCGACCCGCGCGGTAGTTCATATCGGCGAAGTTTTCGAGTTTTTTGCCGTCTTTCGAGAAACCGACGCGACCGCTTTGCGTTTTAACGCCGGTGTTGATGGCGGTGCCGGAGGCGGCGGAGTCGGTCGTCGGGCAGTTGTCTTGGAGACGATGCATCGCCGATTCCGGGCCTTCCCAAATTTTGCCGACCGGATAACCGTCGTCTTTTTTCGGGTCGTACTCTTCTTTGACGCAGAACGTCGCCGCGCCGAGCTTCACCGGGAACTTGTGGTAAGATTGCGCGTCCGCTTCGCCGTAACGCCAGTAAGTCCCGAGAATATCGGAGTTAAAACCCATCCCGTCGCCGATGAAGAGGATGACGTTCTTCGCTTTTTTCGCTTCTTGCGCCGTCGCGACGTCGAAAGCCGACGCGCCCAAAATCAACGCGAACGCCGCCGTCGCGACGCCCCAACCGAATGCTTTTTTCATTTGAATAGACTCCTTGCAAGGTGTTGGCTTGCCGACGCGCTTCGGATCGTTCCGGCGTCGCGGCTTTTCACTATTTTACCCGATTTTCGCGAATTGTTAAACGGGCCTTCTCTAAATTTTTCCGAAAAAATTTGATTTTTTGCCGGTTTCGCCGATTTTTCGCTCGACGTCGCGGCGACGCAGGCCGAGAACGAGGAAACGCAAACCGGGGATGCGGCGGACGGCGAAGTAGGTCGCGTAGGAACCGGCGAACGACGCGGCGGCGACGAGCGCGATTTCGAGCGGTTCCGGGACGTCGCAAAAACGAGCGAAAAGCAACGTCGCGGCGTAAACGAAGAACATATGGAAGACGTAAAGGCCGAAACTCGTTCGCGCAAGGAACGTCGTAAAACGCGTCGGACGGTCGAAGTAACGCTTGGCGAAACCAAGGATTGCGAGCGTCGCCGTCCAAGCGTAAACGTTGGTTAACCAATGTCGCAAAACGGGGCCGTCGGCGTAATTGGCGCCGAAAAAACGTCGGAAATAAACGACGCCGAAAACAAGCGCGCAAACGCCCCAAAACCAACGCGTTCGGACGAGCGCCGCTTCGACGTCCGCGCGGTGAAAAACGAGATAGCCGAGGAAAAACGCAAAACCGTAAATGCCGAAACGGTAAACGGTTATCACCGGAGCGTTCAAGACTTGCGCCGACCCCCAAACGCCGAGCGTCGCCGCCGCGAAGAAGAGCGTCCAAGCGAACGTCGAGCGAAGGGACGCTTCGTCGGAAGATTCGGCGGTTGTAACGCTCGATATTGCAACGGTTGCGCGGTTTGTCGAGCCTCGTCGAAAAAGGGCGAGGAGGGCCGAGTAAAGAAAAAGGAGCTGCGCGAACCAAAGGGGGCCCTGACCGCCGAGGACGCAAATCAACGCGAAAACCGGCGTCGGAAGGGGCGCGTCGGCGAGCCCCGGCGCCGAGGTCGTCGTCAAAACGCCGAGCGTCCAAGAATGGAACGCGAGAACGCCAAGCGTCGACGGAACAAGGAGTTTCGCCGTTCGCTCGCCGAAAAATTCGCGGTTCGAGCGTCGGTTCAGCGAGAGTCGCGCCGAAATCCCGGCGACCAAAAAGAGCGAAAACATCAGCCAAGGGTAAAGGAACGTCGTGAACGCGTCGCCGAACCCGGGGCCGTTCGTCGGGAGAAGACCGCCGAAACCGAGAACATGGTTGCGAGCGAAAAAGACGTGATAAACGACGACCAAAACGACCGTCGCGCCGCGGATAAAGTCCAAGTAATAGGAACGCGGCGGAAAGTTAACGTCGGCAAGGGGTTGCGAATGGGAAAAGTCGGGGCGCGGTCGCATCGGCGGAGGCTTTCGTCAAAGGGCGGCGGAAAAGAAAGAACGAAAAGGCGAAACGTCGACGTTTCCCTCCTTATTGTACGCGGAAAATCAACGTTTTGCAACGGGAACGCGGAAGGAATTTCGCGAAAAAACGACCGCGACGAAAGAAAGCGGCGGCAAGAAAAGAAAAACGTCGAACGCGAACTCGCTAAAACGGGTCGCGCTCGACGCTAAAATCGCTAACGGCTAAAAAGCGTTCGACCGGCTAAAAGCGTCAGTCTTGCTTTTGATCCGTTTCGCCGCGTTCTTTCAAAACGGCGCGACGGCTGAGTTTAACGCGATTTTGGTCGTCGATGGCGATGACCTTCACGTCGAACTTGTCGCCGAGTTTGCAGAAGTTTTGAATGTTGTCGACGTATTCGTCGGACAGCTCGCTGATGTGGCACAAGCCGTCGCGGCCCGGCAGAATTTCGATGAACGCGCCGAAGTTTTGAATGCTCGTAACGACGCCTTCGTAAATTTTGCCGAGTTCGACCGTCGCGGTGAGGCGGGAAATTTCCTTCAACGCGGCTTCGGCGCTCGCTTGGTCGTTCGACGCGACGTTGACCGAACCGTCGTTGTCGATTTCGATCGAAGCGCCGGTCGCGTCTTGAATCGCGCGGATCGTCTTGCCGCCCGGGCCGATGAGGAGCCCGATTTTGTCCGGATCGATCTTCGTGCGGAGGAGGCGCGGCGCGTATTCGGAAATGTTTTCGGCCGGACGCGGCGCGGCGGCGAGCATCTTGCGCAAGATGCCGATGCGCGCTTCGCGGGCTTGTTTAAGGGTTTGCGCGACGATTTCTTTCGAAATGCCGTTCGTCTTGAGGTCGAGTTGGATCCCCGTAACGCCGTTTTGCGTCCCGGCGACTTTGAAGTCCATATCGCCGTAGTGGTCTTCGTCGCCCATAATGTCGGTGATCGTGATCCAACGGCCGTCTTCTTCCTTGACGAGACCGATCGAAATCCCGGCGACCGGGTTCGAAATCGGAACGCCCGCCGCCATCAAACCGAGGGTCGCGCCGCAGACGGTCGCCATCGAGCTGGAACCGTTCGACTCGAGAATGTCGGAGATGACGCGCACCGTGTACGGGAATTCGTCGGCGTCCGGAAGAACCGGCTTGACGCTGCGTTCGGCAAGAGCGCCGTGCCCGTATTCGCGACGACCGACGCCGCGGTACGGCTTGCATTCGCCGACCGAGTAGGGCGGGAAGTTGTAATCGAGCATGAAGCGCTTCGTGTATTCGTCGAAGAGACCTTCGACGCGTTGTTCGTCTTTCGCCGTCCCAAGCGTAACGGTGATAAGGGCTTGCGTTTCGCCGCGGGAGAAGAGGGCGGAACCGTGAACGCGCGGCAACACGTCGACGCGGCATTCGATCGGGCGGACTTCTTTAACGCCGCGACCGTCGAGGCGTTCCTTCGAGAGGATAATGTCGCGGACGACGCGTTCGACGAAATCGTTGAAGGCGACTTCGAAGTATTCCGGCGCGAAGTAGTTCGGTTCGTCGGAGTCTTCGTCGGTTTCGACGATCAACTCGGCGCGGGCCTTGTCTTTAACGAGCGAGCAGGCTTCGGCGCGGGCGAGTTTGCCGGCGGTTTTCTTCGCGGCGCGGAACTCGTCGTAGAATTTTTCCATCAACGCGTCGTACATCGGCTTCGTGTTCATCGGCTCGAACGACATTTTTTCCGGCGCGACTTTGGCGACGAGTTCGAGTTGAAGTTCGCAGATTTGACGGATGTACTTGTGCGCCGTCATAATCGCTTCGAACATCTTCGGTTCCGGGAGTTCGCGGGCGAAGCCTTCGATCATCAGGACGGAGTCCATATTCCCGGAGACGATGAGATCGAGTTCGCTGTTTTCGAGTTGGTCGACCGTCGGGAAGACGATGAATTCGTCGTCGACGCAAGCCAAGCGAACGGAGCCGAGCGGGCCGTCGAACGGAAGCGGGCTGATTTGGAGGGCCGCCGACGCGCCGTTCATCGCGATGACGTCCGGATCGACGCGTTGGTCGCTGGCCAAAACGTTGGCGAAAATTTGGACGTCGTTGTAGAACCCTTTCGGGAAGAGCGGACGAATCGGGCGGTCGATAAGTCGAGCGGTGAGAACCTCTTTCAAGCCCGGGCGACCTTCGCGTTTCAGGAAGCCGCCGGGGAATTTGCCCGCCGCGGCGACGCGTTCGCGGTAGTCGCAGGTGAGCGGGAAGAAGTCCGCGCCCGGTTTGCTCGGAGCGGTCGTCGTCGCGCAGAGGACGCAAACGTCGTCGTAGCCGATGAGGCAGCTGCCGTGCGCTTGTTTCGCGAGTTCGCCCGTTTCGATCCAAAATAAACCGGCGCCAATTTGTTTTTCGACTCTAATTTTCAACTTTTTTACCTTTTTCTTTTCTACCTAACTCGTCGGAACCTGCTTCGTCCGCCGAGCCGAATGCGAGAAGCCGCGTCGACTTCTTCGAGGGAGAGCGCGCCGAAAATTTCGGCGACGAGGAAACGCGAAGTGAAAGCGTCGCAACGGTTAACGGTCAAAACGCAACGCCGAAAACGAAAACGCGCTCTTCTTTATATTAATGAACGACGAACGTCGCGTCGCGGAGGACGCGTCGGTCGTTCCGCTTTGGGGAAACGTCGCGACGAACGAGAAAACGCAACGCGCGAAACGACGCGCTTTACGTCGCTCGACGACTTTTCCGGAAGGAGAGAGCGCCGGTCGTTTTTCGAAGATTTGGCGTTAAAATTAAAGAACGCCCAAAAGAGAAAAAGGAAAACGGCGCGCTCGCGAAAAAAACGCTCGCGGCGCGCCCAACGCCGCAAACGTTGCAAAAACGACTACTTGCGGATGCCGAGGCGTTTGATGAGCGTAACGTAACGCGATTGATCTTCGCGTTTCAGGTAGTCGAGAAGGCTGCGACGATCGCTAACCATTTGAAGGAGACCGCGGCGGGTCGAGTAATCCTTTTTGTGGATTTTCATATGTTCGGTCAACGCGTTGATTTTTTTCGTCAGCAACGCGACTTGGACTTCCGGGGAACCGACGTCGGAGTCGCTGCGGCGGTATTCGGCGATGATCGCTTGTTTTTCTTCTTTGGTCATAATCGTCATAGTAATAGCCTTTCGGTTGGGAAATCGATTAGCGAACGTTTGAACGCAGCCGGTCGACTCCGCTAGTTTTGATTGTTCGGCAAAATCCTTTGCGTTTTTTGGAAATTTGCGTAAACTTTGGACTTGCGTTTCGCTTCGCGTTGGCGAGATTAAGGACGTTTGGGCGATAAAAGCGTTCTTAAACGTTTGTCGAGCCGTTGCGAAGGTTCGCGGCGTTCGGTGCGACCGAGAGCGCGAAACCTTTGGGCGACGCGTCCAAAACAATTTTATACATTATACGCGCCGTTGCCTTTTCGAAAAGGGGGGCGAATAAATTTTCTTGAAAAGATTTTGAACAACCGACTTCGAACGAACGGTTGTTAAATTGGGCGAAGTAGGGGAATAGGGTAATTGCGTTTGAAGTTTGACGGGGAAAACTGAGATGAAATGACGAAAACGGAGAACGCAGGCGGTTTAGCGAATCTTTTTTGCTGAGCGAGAATAGCGCGAGCGCGTAAAATTTGCGGGTTCGCCGCTCGGACTTTGCGTCGAGGTACCTTATTGTTGAAACCCGCGTCGGGACGGGCGACGGTCGAACGCGAGCGCTACTTGCGATTCGACCGTCGTTCGACGCGCGGTTCCGCAGTTCGCGTCGATCGACGTCGCCTCGACCGTTCGGGGCGAGCGAAAGTCGGGCTCCCGTTTTCGTTCGTTTCGAGCGGCGCCGCGATTGTCGCGACTTGCCGACAGTTTCGCGTCGACCGATTTAAAGGCGTTCGCAGCGTCGTTTTATCGGTTCGCCCCGAAATATCCCTTTATTCCGAACGGCCTTAGGTTCGACCTTTCGACCGCGTTCCGCCGAGGAGCGTCCGATCCGTCGCGCCGACGGCCCGACCGCCGAACCGCCGATTTTCGCCGCAAGCGTCGTCGTTTGAAAACGTTAAAAACGTTGGAAAACGCGGCAAGGGCGCTTGCGATTCGCGTCGACAAGGAAACTTGCGAAGCGAAAGCGAAAAGGCCGACGGCTGGACTTCGACGCGACGACCCGCGAAACTTGGTTCCGCAAGTCGCTTCGAGACGCGGAGTTAAGAGAAGCGGCGGCCGCGAAGGAACGCGCGAATACCGGTTTGCTTGACGCGACGTCGTCGTTCCGCTTGGAACTTGACGGAGTCGCGAGGACGGCGGCGAAAAACGCAAGAAAACGTTGCGCGATTTTGGTTTGCGTTGCGTTTAAAGAGTGTTTTTCGATCGTCGGGCAAACCGGGCGAACCGTCGAAAAACGCGTTGGAAACTTTTAAACCGCGCCGTTTATCGCGTTGCGTTTGACGAGGGCTTTTTGCCGTTCGCGCTTGAGCGTTGACGCGTTCGACGCCGTGCGAACGAGCGAAACCGCCCGAAAATTAAGCGTTTGCAACGGCGGGGGTAAACCCGACTTTTAACGTTTCCTCAAAGACGCGTTCCCGACGTCGAGCCGTTCGAGTTCGTTGCTTGGACGGAAGCGACGATTTTGCCGACGTTTGCGCGTCGGAGTCGCTTTCCGTCGCGTTCCGGCGAATAATGTCGACGTTGCGTCGACGTCGCCTGTGTTTCGGCGTTCTCCGTCGCGACGGCTGAACTCCGAGGCGAACGTTTCGACGACGAACGTCCGACGGTTCCTCGCGTTTCTCGGCGCGGGTTTAAACGCTTTTAGTTGTTTGCAAAGCGTTGAGAAAACGACGTTAGCGGAAGCGGTCGACGAAGCGGCGAGGAGCCGTTTTTCGAACGTTGACGCGGCGTCGTTTTCCATTTTCTTGACGAAGTCGATTCGCTTGCCGCTTTCGCGTCGTTTTTTTCCGATTTTCTCTTAAATTTGCGGCAAAATTCGCTTGAAACGCCGCCGCGCGTCGGGTATAATCGAAGGCGTCGCCGACGCGTCGAACGCTTGCGTTAAAGCGTTAACCTGCGATTCGGCAATCGATTAGCAAGCGATGGAGAAAGAAATGACGTTAAAGCAATATTGGCCGTTTCGACGAAGAAACGACCGCCGAAAAACGAAACGCAACGCAACTCTTGGAAAAACGACGATTAGCGCGTCGGCGATTTTGGCGGTTGCGGCGACTTTAAGCGCCGGGCCGCTCGGCGTTGGGAACGGCGATTTCGCGTCGACGGTACGAGCGCAAGACGCGACGGTCGACGTCGGCAAAGTCCTTGTCGACGGCGCGGTTAAGGGCCCGAAACCCGACCTTTCGACCGGGTCGTTTTCCGTCGGTTTGCGCTTCAAGTTGGAGGCGCCGGGGAACGAGGTCGGGAACGGCGACGGACTCGGAATGTTATTCTCTGTCGCGAGCGGTTGGCACGACGGTTTTCGCGCTCATTACAACTGGCGAACCGGGCAAATAACCTTCCAAATTGGGCGAGTTAAGGAAAAAAGCGCGGTCGGCGTCGGCTCGGAACGCGGCTTTTTGCCCGGCGTAATGCGCGACGTCGTCGCCGTTTACGACGCGGAGAAGGACGAAATGGCGCTTTACGTCGACGGCGAAAAGGTCGGCGCCGCGTCGTATTCCGGGCCGGTCGACGTTTTCGAACAGCCGTTAAGCGTTGGTTATGCTGGATTTGGCGTCGGTTCGAATCGGATGTTCGTCGACAAACTCGAATATTGGAAACGCCCGCTGACCGCTTCCGAAGTCGCCGAGCGCAACGCCGCGCGCCCGAAAGCGGAACTCGAAGCGGCGCAAGCGCTTGCGTTCTTCGTCGACGCCGGAAACGCGACGAATCTCGACGTCGCCGATTCGCAAATCGAAACGATTTTAGCGCTCGACGTTCCGGAAGAAACGAAAGCGACGGCTCGTCGAACGGCGCTTGCGAAAGCGTTGAACGATAAAGATTTCGCGAAGGCGGCGGAACTCGCGTTCGCGGAGGCGGAACAACTTTTAGCGGAAGAAAAAACGAAGAGCGACGCCGAGACGCAAGCGGTTCGCAACGCGCGGTTGAGCCGATACGGCGAAATCGAGATCGCGTTGGCGCAATGTTTGTCGTCGGAGCGTTGCGGCGCCGAAGTCGCGACGAAAGCGCGACGGTTGCAAAAGACCTTGCGAGAACGATTTAGCGACGAACGGGCGACGTTCGGAGAAATCAACGCGCTCGGAAACGCCGCCGGCGCGGTTCAAGAAATTGAAAAAGACGCTAAACGGCGATACGACGGGACGTTAAAAGCGTTGAACGCCGCGAAGAAACGGACGATTTTCGCCGCGCCGAACGGAAACGACGCCGCCGACGGTTCGCGCGACAACCCGGTCGCGACCCTCGCTAAGGCTTTCGAAATCGCGCAAAGTTGGGCAAAGGCCGCGAACGACCAAGACGGAAACGCCGTCGTCGTTGAACTTGCGAACGGCGTTTACCGCGTCGACCGAACCGCGGCGCTCGACGGCGTTTCGAACGTCGTCGTTCGTTCGGCGTCCGGCGCGAAAGCCGTCTTGACCGGAGCGGTCGAAGTCGATAATTTCCAAACGCTTAGCGACGGCGCTCAAACGTCGAAGGCGGTCGCCGACGCGGCGTCGCGATTCCAAGAAACGGCGCGCTCGAAAATTTTTGTCGCCGACTTAAAGGCCGCCGGGATCGAGGATTGCGGGCGGTTGGCGACGCGCGGATACGGCGTCGGCGAAAAGGTCGCGCCGATTCCTTCGCTTTACGTCGACGGCGAGTCGCAAACGTTGGCGCGTTGGCCGAACGTCGGGGACGCCGCGCTCGATTTTGGCGACGTCGTTTCGCAGGGCGAGGTTAACGGCAAAAGGACGACGACGCTGCGTTTCGATTTCGACCGTCCGAACGGTTGGAAACTTTCCGGAAACGCCGACGCCGACGATATTTGGGCGTTCGGGCTTTACGTTTGGGAATGGGCCGCGAACTTCCGTCGCGTCGAAAAAATCGACCGCGACGCCAAGACGCTGACGGTCGATTACCCGGACGCGAACGGGCGCTTCCATTATTATTTCGTCAACGTTCTTGAAGAATTGGACGCGCCGGGCGAATATTACGTCGACCGAAACGCCGGTTTCCTCTACTTTTACGCGCCGGACGCCTTGTCGTCGGTCGACGCGTTGAAAGCGGCGTCCGTCGAGTTCGACGTTTTCGACGGGCGTTTCGTCGACGTGAAAAATTCGCGACGCGTTCTGTTGCAAAATATTGAGTTAAAGGGCGGTCGCGAAACGGCGGTCGCGTTCGAAAATTGCGTCGAGTCGTATTTCGTCGGCGGAAAAATCGAACAATTCGGCGGAAACGGCGCGTTGATTCTAAACGGCGAATTTTGCGGAGTTTTGGATTCGAGACTGCGCGAACTCGGCGCTTCCGGCGTTCGGATTCGCGGCGGCGACCGCTCGGCGTTAAAACGCGCCAACCATTGGCTTTACAACTGTTTTATTAGCGATTTCAGCCGAATCGACCGCGTTTACGCTCCGGCGCTCCAGTTCAACGGCTGCGGGTTGGCGGCGACGAACAACTTGATTTGCGACTCGCCGCACCACGGAATGCGCACCGACGGGAACGATATCTACATTGCTCGAAACGAAGTCCACTCCGTCGTTTACGAATACAGCGACCAGTCCGGAATCGATATTTTTTGCGACCCGACCTTCCGCGGAATCGTTATCGAAGAGAACCTTTGGCGGCACATCGGGTCGTCGTTCGCGCTTTGCGGACAAGCCGGAATCCGTTTGGACGACACGATTTCCGGCGTCGCGATGATCGGCAACGTCTTTTATCGCTCGTCCGGCGGAAATTTCGGCGGGATTCAGATTCACGGCGGGAAGGATAACCTTAGTGTTGGCAACGTTTTCGTCGATTGCAAACAGGCGTTCAGCTTCTCGCCTTGGAGCGACGGTCGCTATCAAGCCTTCGTTAAGGAGCGTTTTCCGGAAAACGTTGGGAAACAAACGTTTATCGACGCGTATCCGTTCTTCGATAAGATTTTCGAGAACCCGAACCGCAACTATTTTATCGGGAACGACGCGATTAATTGCGGGCTCTTTAATCGCAACGGCGACGGTCTGAACGTCTTTGTCGGCAACACGTTGCGAACTGTCGAAACGCCGGAAAACGTCGACGCGTTTTTGACCGATTCGGCGGCGCTGCGCGGTTGGCTCGAAGAAGTTTCGGGGCGCGATTTGGACGGAATCGGGTTGCGCGAGAATTGGAACGGAGCGGAAGCGCCGGTTTCGCCGATGTTTACGACGCCGCAACATTGACGTTTTAACGTTGGTTCGGCGGATATTGACGGCGCGTTCGGAGTTGCGACGGCTCCGAACGCGCCGTTTTTCAATCGGTTAAGCGTCGCTCTTTTCGCTTTAAAAAGGAGAACGATAATGAAACGAAGAACGGTTTTGGCGGTGTTAATCGGCGTCGCGCTTTTCGTTTGCGACGCCCTTTCGAGCGTCGCGAGCGAACCGGCGGCGAACAATCCAAACGCTTATACGGGAACGGATTCCGAACGGATCGAAAAGGCCGTCGCGGCGGCGCCGGAGTTCGGCGGGCTCGTTCGGATTCCGGCGCGACGCCCCGACGCGGATTCGTCCCGAACGCATTGGCTTCTCGACCGCGCGATTTTGCTTCCGTCGAATACGACGTTACTCTTGGAAAATAGCGTTTTAAAGGCGTCGGACAAGTGCCGCGACAACTTTATTCGCTCGGCGAACGCGGGGCCGGGAATCGCGAAAGTCGAGCCGCTCGAAAATATTTTCGTCGTCGGCGTCGGGAACGCTCGACTCGAAGGGGCCGACCGACCGCGCGCAACCGGCGACAGCGGTAAACGCCTCGGCGAAAGGTCTTACGGAACCGACGCGGGAAAAGACGGCGAGTCGCAAACCGGCGATTGGCGCAATATCGGCGTTCTTTTCGCAAAGGTGAAAAATTTCGGAATCGAAAATTTGACGGTCGTTAACTCCCATTGTTGGGGGATTTCGCTCGAAAAATGCGAGTTCGGTCGGGTCGCGCGGATTTCGTTCGACAGTACGGAGCGGCGCGAAATCGACGGAAAGTCAGTCTTTACGCTCAATCAAGACGGCGTCGACTTGCGCAAAGGCTGTCGCAACATAACGATCGAGTCGATTCGCGGACGAACCGGCGACGATTTGGTCGCGCTGACGGCGATCGGCGCGACGGCTCGCGACGGCGGAAGTTTCGATTCCACCGAGGTTTCGGAATCCGACCCGAGCGCGAACAACGATATTTCCGACGTCGTTATCCGCGACGTTGTCGGGTATTCGTCGGGCGGACATCAAATCGTTCGGTTCTTAAACGCTTCCGGAATCAAGATTTATCGAATAACGCTCGATTCCCTGACCGATACTTCTCCGACGCCGGGGCTCGACCGCGCGACGATTCGCATCGGAGACGCGAACCCGGCTTGGGGCGGCGTAACTCCTGTCGGCGATACGTTTGGGTTCGTTATTCGCAACGTGCATTCGTCGTCGAAGCACGCGGTGTTGATCGCCGGTTCGCTGACCGATTCGATTATCGAAAACGTCGTCAATTACAATCCGGCGATCTCCGGCGTTACGTTTGAATCGGGGAAGGAAAACGTTCGAAACGTTGTTATCGAAGAGTTTGTCAACGTTCGACGCGCGGAGAAACCGGCGAAATAACGTCGAGTGAAAAAGAGAAACGACGTAAAAAGAGCGGCGACCGGTAAAAGTCGCCGCTCTTTCGTTGTTTAGGTTTGACCGTTAAGCGCAAACGCTTAGAGCGAAAGGAGATACTCGGTTAAGTCGTCGACTTCCTCCTCGGTAAGCGAACCGACGTCGCCTTTGACGTCGCCGTGCATCCCGTCGAGGAAAACTTCGCGCAGGTCGACGTAACGCCCGTCGTGCATATAGGGCGGAGTGCGCCAAACTTCGAGAAGCGTCGGGGTGTCGAACTCGGCTTTATGGTCGTATTCGGCGCGCGATCCGACGTCGTGCATCTTTTGGTCGGTAAAATATTCGCCGGTATGGCATTCCGTGCAGTTAAGACGTTCGCTTTCGAAGAGCGCTTTGCCGCGAAGCGCTTTTTCGCTCAGTTGACCGTCGACGAGACGCGGGCTCGGGAGGGCTTTCAGCGATTTAAGGTATTCCTCGATATCGGTATACGTTTCTTCCGGCGGATTCGAGAACGAGATGAACTTAAACCCGGTGCGAATCGCGGTTTCCGCTTTGTCGCGGACGCCGTGCCACATCGCCGGCGGAAGTTGGATCGAGTGAAGCATCCCCTTGGCGTTTTTCGGGTTGCCCATACCGTCGTTGAGGAGGTCCCAGTTCAGCGCGTCGGAGCGGGCTTCCGGGTGGCAGCTGGCGCAGCTTTGCCACGTTTGGAAGCAGAGCGTCGCGTCGTTCCACGCGAGTTCGCCGCGTCGGGCCGCGTCCATTTCCGGTTCCGGGCCGAGTTTGACAAATTCTTTAGGACGCATGTTGCGCGCCTTCATATTGACGACCACGATGTTGTCGGTATAGTACATCCCGAGATACGCTTTGTCGCCGATGACCGCGAGGCAGCGGGGCGCCTTCGCTTTCAGTTGACGCGAAAACAGCTTGACGCGCTTTTTCAATCCGACGAGGAACGCCAAGTGTTGCGGGACTTGCTCGGCGGTCGTCGCGTTCGACGGGAGGCCTTTGGCTTTAGCTTCGTCGGCGTCTTTCGGGAGCGATTGCAATTTTTCGAGCGTTTTCGTCCAGTCGACGACGCAAAGTTCATGCGAACCGGCCAGCCCGACGCAAACCTTCGCGCCGTCGGCGGTCGTCGCGATCGGCCACGGGTTCGCGGCGCCGGAGTCGACGTCGTCGAGGAGAACGGTGTTGATAAATTCGCGCTTTTCGGCGTCGATAATACTAAAGCCGTTCGTGTTCATCCAACCGCGTTCGACTTGCGTCGTCGGGAGTTGGTAACGAGCCAAAATGGCGGTCGTGTAGACGTATTTTCCGTCCGGCGAAATGCAAATGTGGTGCATCGAGGAGCTGCCGTTCGGGAGACGAATATTTTTCGTTTCGCCGGTCGCCGTGTCGAGCGAAGTAACTTCGGCGGCGACGTTCGCGCCGTCGGACGGGTCGTTCGGGAGGAAGTTTGCGGCGAAGTACGTTTTTCCGTCCGGCGTGATCACCGCGTCGCACGGTTCGTGCAGGGCCGGGTACGTCGCTTCGACGGCGAAACTCGGGAGCGCGATTTTCGCGAGTTTCGCTTCGAAACGCAGGCACGCGTACATCGTTTTTTCGTCCGGCGAGAGGCAAAGCCCGCACGGCGTGTGCCCGACGACGCCTTCGCCGAGGACGGCGCCGTCGGCGAGATTAATGGCGCAAATTTTTCCTTGATAATCGCCGAGACCGAGATAAACCGTCTTTTCGTCGGCGCTTAAGCACATGTCGTTCGGGTCGCCCGGAACCGGGATCGAGCGTTCGACTTTCGCGTCGGCGACCGAAACGACGGCGATTTCGCGGGCGTCCTTATTCAAGACGTAAAGGGTCGAGCCGTCTTTCGTCGGGATCATCTCGATAGGGCCCTTGTACTCGGCCGCCGAGGCGACCGCGCCGACGAACGCGAAGAGCGCCGTCGCGAGCGACAATACAAAATTTCGTTTCGACATAACTAACTTTCCGTTGAAAAAATCGATAAATTGTTCGAACAATTTTTTATCGCGGGGGGCGACGGCGGGCGGGGCGCGTTCGATAAAAGGAACGAGAACGCGTCGCGACGCGGGAACGCCGTCGAACGTCTTTATTATGACGCTTGCGGGCGCGTTTTTCAAGCTCTTTCTTCGTATTTCGCGAAAATTTTTCAATTTTTCCTCAAATTTTGCAAGCGGCTTGCTTTTAAACGGACGGCGTCGTCGAGAGCGCGAGGCCGGAGCGCGGAGGAAGTTAGTTGCTTCTAATGTTAAAATAGGCGATCGTTAGGGCGGGCTAATATTGGCGAGGCGTAAAGCCGAGCGAGCGATCGCGCCGTTGAAAAAGCGTTAGACGAGCGGAAAATCGGCTTGAAAGAGAAGGGACGCGAAAAGCTGAAAATGGGATAAGAGAGTAAAATAGCGAAAGAAGGCGGTTTGGGTTGAGAGCGAAAATGTAAAAAAAGCGCGAAACGGTAAAAGTTTACGGGGCGCGTACTGGACAATCCGGAAATATCGTTTAAACTTAGAGGGATAAACGGTAAGTTTCGGACGCTCGATTCCCCGAACGGTTTCGCGAGTCGTTCGGTCGAGTTTGCGCCGCGCTTACCCGATTCGTCGTCGACCGTCGGCGTTTTGCGTCTTGGGGTCGAGTCGTCCGTTTTTATTACGTTTGCGTCTTGGATTTTTCGGCGTCGGCCTTCGCGGCGGCGCGTTGCGAAGCGGCGACTAACGGCGAAATCGTTCGAGGAAATTTCTTCCCAATCATATAGGAAAGGCGTCGCAAGCCGATGAAATACGTCAAAATAACCAAAGGGCTCGACCTGCGGTTGGCCGGAACTCCGGATCAAACGAGCGCGCCCGAAAAGAAAAGCGTCCGTCGCGTCGCGGTAACGGGGCCCGATTACGTCGGAATGAAGCCGACGATTCTTGTTGAAAAGGGCGAAAAAGTTTTGCTTGGGCAACCGCTTTTTGAGGACAAGAAGAACCCCGGCGTTAAGTTCGTCGCTCCGGCGGCGGGAGTCGTCGCGTCGATCAACCGCGGTGAAAAACGCGCTTTCCGCTCGATTATTATCGACGTCGCGGAAGGGGACGCGGCGAAGGAGTCGGTCGCGTTCGAGAAGTTCGACGCGAACTCCTTGACCGAGCTTTGCCCGACGAAAGTTCGCGAAACGCTTGTGAAATCCGGTCTTTGGACGGCGCTCCGAACGCGTCCGTTCAGCCGCGTCCCGAAAATCGACGCGGTTCCGGCTTCGCTTTTCGTCAACGTTTGCGACACCAACCCGCACGCGCCGAATCCGCAGCCGATCGTCGAAGCGGCGAGCGAAGATTTCGTTAACGGTCTGCGCGTTTTGAGCCGAATTTGCGGGAAAAAACTTTGGGTCTGCTTCGGCGACGCGAAGTATTCCGCCGACTTTATCGCCGCCGTCGAAGCGGTTCCGAACGTCGAAGCGGTTTCGTTCTCCGGCCCGCACCCGTCCGGCTTGACCGGAACGCATATCGCGACGCTCGACCCCTGCGGTCTCGGCAAAGTCGTTTGGTCGATCGGTTATCAAGACGCGATCGCGGTCGGCGCGCTCTTCGTCAAGGGAACGCTTCCAACGGAGCGCGTCGTTTCGTTGGCCGGGCCGACGGTCAAAAATCCGCGTCTGCTCCGCGTTCCGGTCGGCGCCTGTCTCGACGAAATCGTCGACGGCGAGCTGAAAGACGGCCCGAATCGCGTTATTAGCGGAAGCGTCCTTTGCGGTCGCGCCGCCGAGGGCGACCTTTGCGGTTTGGGGCGTTACGTCAACCAAATTTCCGTCGTCGGCGACGGCGACCCGCGCGAGTTCTTCGGTTGGGCGCTCCCCGGTTTCAAAAAATTCTCGGCGGCCCGCACGGTCGCGTCGAAGTGGCTGGCGAAAACGCCGTTCGCAATGACGACGGCGGAACACGGCGGAAAGCGCGCCGTCTTCCCGAACCCGACGTTCTACAAAGTCTCGCCGCTCGACCTCGAACCGACGTTCCTCTTCAAAGCGTTGGAAATCGGCGACTTGGAAAAGAGCGAAAAACTCGGCGCGTTCGAACTCGACGAAGAAGACCTCGCGCTTTTCACCCTCGTCGACTTCGGGAAAAACGACTACGGCCAAACGCTCCGCGCGCTCCTGAACGCGGCGATGAAAGAGGAGGAATGAGATGAAGGCTGTGCGAAAAATACTCGACTCGCTCGAAAAGAATTGGTTCGCCGAAGGCAAGCCGTTGGCGCCGCTTTACCCGCTCTACGACGCCGCGGACACCTTCTTCTTCACGCCGAACGCGAAAACGTCCGGGACGTGCGCCGTTCGCGACTGCGTCGACTTCAAGCGGATGATGATTACGGTCGTTTTGGCGTTGCTTCCTTGCGCGTTAATGGGGATGTACAACGTCGGTTTCCAAGCGAACTCGCTCTTGAAAACGGGCGCCGCCGGCGTTCCGACCGACTGGCACGGCGCGATTTTGAACGGAATCGCCAACGTTTACCCGGCGATTTTCGAACCGTCGAGCGTTATCGGCTGCTTCCTTTACGGCCTCGTCTACTTCCTGCCGATTTATATCGTTACGATGATCGTCGGATTGGGCTGGGAAATTCTTTTCGCGTCGATTAACAAACACGAAGTCAACGAAGGCTTTTTCGTTACCGGTTTTTTGTTCCCGTTGATCGTTCCGGCGACGATTCCGCTTTGGCAAGTCGCGCTCGCGATTTCGTTCGGCGTCGTGATCGGGAAAGAAATCTTCGGCGGCACCGGTCGCAACTTTATGAACCCGGCGCTGGTCGCTCGCGCTTTCCTCTTCTTCGCTTACGCCGGTCAAATTAGCGGCGACAAAGTTTGGACGGCGGTCGACGGCGTTTCGAAGGCGACCCCGCTTTCGTTCGCGACGCAAGGCGTCGACGCGTTGAGCGCCCAATATTCTATGTCGAGCGCGTTCTTCGGGACGATTCCCGGTTCGCTCGGCGAAACGTCGACGCTGGCTTGCTTGATCGGCGCGGCGATTCTTTTGCTGACCGGCGTCGCGTCTTGGCGGATTATGGCGTCGATGTTCGTCGGCGGAATGGGCTTGGCGGCGATCTTCGCGAGCTGCCCGTCGATTACGGAAGCGTTCCCGGCGGCGACGCTCGGCCCCTGCTGGCACTTCGTTCTCGGCGGTTTCGCGTTCGGTATGGTCTTTATGGCGACCGATCCGGTTACCGCGGCGGCGACGAAAGTCGGTCAATATATTTACGGCTTCTTGATGGGCGCGTTGATTATCGTCGTTCGCGCGATGAATCCGGCGTATCCGGAAGGCGTTATGTTGGTGATTCTCTTCGGGAACTGCGTCGCTCCGTTGATCGACTATACGGTCGTGAGCGCGAACGTTCGCCGCCGCGTTAAGCGACTCGAAGCGCGGTAAAGATTGCGAGGAAAGGAACAATGAACAACGAATCGATTCTTAAAACGTTTGGCGTCGCGACGGGCGTTTGCGTCGTCTGCGCGATTATCGTTTCCTTTTCGAGCGTCGCGCTCAAAGGGTTGCAAGATCAAAACAAACTTCTCGACAAACAGGTCAACGTCCTGAAAGCGGCGGGCCTCGTGCCGACCGACGGCAAGGCGACGAAAGCGGAAGTCGCCGAAAAGTTCAAGACGGCGGAAATCGTCGTCGTCGACTTGGCGACCGGCGCGGTCGTCGCGGACGCCGACCCGAACAAAGTCGAGAGCGACAAAACGAACTTTGTCGCGCTGACGCCGGAACAAGACGTCGCGAAAATCAAAACCGCTCCGAAACAAGCGGTCGTTTACCGCTTCAACGACGAAAACGGCGCGCTGAAAACGCTCGTTCTCCCGATTTGCGGAACCGGGCTTTGGTCGCGCATGAACGGTTTTCTTTCGCTGAACGCCGATTTGACGACGGTCGCCGGAATTGTTTTTTACGATCACGGCGAAACCCCGGGCCTCGGCGGCGAAATTTCGAACCCGAAATGGACGGAAAAGTGGAACGGCAAAACGGCGGTCGACGAAACCGGCGCTCCGGTTGTGAAAGTCGTTAAAGGAACCGCGAACGACGCGGCGACCGAAGTCGACGGCATCTCCGGCGCGACGCTCACCTGCAACGGCGTCAACGGCACGATCGACTTTTGGCTCGGCCCGAACGGTTACGGCCCGTATCTGAAAACGTTGCGCGGCGACGCTCCGGCGGAAGCGTCCGAAGCGAGCGAAAACTGAAAGGACTGGTGAAAAGATGAACTCGGCGGTGAAAGAAAATATCGTCCAACCGTTGTTTAAGAACAATCCGGTTTTCGTTCAACTCCTTGGGATTTGCTCCGCGCTGGCCGTTACGACGAGCCTGAACAACGCGTTCACGATGACGCTGGCGGTGGTGTTCGTTACCGCGTTTTCGAACCTCGGCGTGTCGCTGATTCGCAAAATCATTCCGGGCTCGATTCGTATGATCGTCGAAATGGCGATTATCGCGACGCTCGTGATTTTGGTCGACCAAATTTTGAAGGCGTTCTCGTACAACCTGAGCAAGCAGCTGTCGGTTTACGTCGGCCTTATCATCACGAACTGCATCGTGATGGGGCGCGCGGAAGCGTTCGCGATCAAAAACGGCCCGACGGTCAGCCTCCTCGACGGGATCGGGAACGGCCTCGGTTACGGCGTCGTCTTGATGATCGTCGCGTTTTTCCGCGAGCTGTTCGGCTTCGGCACGCTCTTCGGTTTCACGGTTTTGAAGACGGTCAACAACGGCGGTTGGTACGTTCCGAACGGATTGATGGTGCTGGCTCCGGCGGCGTTTTTCCTGATCGGCGGCATTATCTGGGTTCTCAAAACTTACGGCAAGGGGATGCAAGACGACGAATGAGCCGAGACGCGGTTCGCCCCGCGAACGTTCGACGTTTCGAGCGTTTCGGCGGCGCCGCTTAGCGGTTCTTTCGCAAAGGAAGATTAACGATGGAACACGTTTTTACGATGTTTATGGAAGGAGTCTTCACGCAAAACCTTGCGTTGTCGCTCTTCTTGGGTATGTGCACGTTTTTCGCGGTGTCGAAGAAAGTCGGCGCGGCGTTTGGGTTGGGGATCGCGGTAACGGTCGTTCAAGCGATTACGCTTCCGGTCAACAACCTCCTTTACAATTACGTTCTGCGCGAAGGCGCGTTGGCGTGGACGGGCGTTCCGGCCCTCGCTTCGCTCGACTTGAGCTTTTTGGCGTTCATCACGTTCATCGGCGTGATCGCGGCGATCGTTCAGATTTTGGAAATGACGCTCGACCGCTTTTTCCCGCCGCTTTACAACGCGCTCGGGATTTTCCTTCCGTTGATTACGGTCAACTGCGCGATTATGGGCGGTTCGCTCTTTATGCAACAGCGCGACTACAACTTTACGGACAGCTGCCTTTACGGGCTTTTCTCCGGGATCGGTTGGGCGTTGGCGATCGTGATTTTCGCCGGGATTCGCGAAAAGATGGAATACTGCCATGTTCCGAAGGGCCTGCGCGGTTTGGGGATCGCGTTTATGGCCGCCGGACTGCTGGCGACGGCGTTTATGACGTTTTCCGGAATGTGAGCCGAAGGAGAGTTAAGCAATGAGCAGCGTTGGAATTATTATCGCGGGCGTCGTCGCGTTTACGGCGATCGTTCTCGCGTTGGTGGCGATCATTCTTTCCGCGAAGTCGGTTCTTTCGCCCGGCGGCTCGGTTCAAATCGAGATTAACGGCGACGCGTCGAAGACGTTGACGGTTCCGTCCGGCGGCAAACTCCTCGGCACGTTGGCCGACTGCAAAATTTTCGTTCCGGCGGCTTGCGGGGGCGGCGGTTCGTGCGGTCAGTGCAAGGTGCGCGTCCTTTCGGGCGGCGGCGAAATCCTCGCGACCGAAAAAGCGCATATGACGCGCAAGGAAATCAAAGAGGGCGTCCGCTTGGCCTGCCAAACGCCGGTCAAGCAAGATATGAAGATCGAGATTCCGCCGGAAATTTTCGAAGTCAAAAAGTGGGAGTGCGTCGTTCGCTCGAACGAACTCGTCGCGCCGGACATTACGGAGCTTATCCTCGACCTTCCGGAGGGCGAAGTCGTCGACTTCAAAGCCGGCGGTTACATTCAAATCGAGCGACCGGGCGGCTTGACGATTAATTACAAGACGGACTTTAACATTCCGGAAAAATATCACGCGCACTGGGATCGCGCGAAACTTTGGGACTTGGTTAGCGAAGATATCGGCCCGGTAACGCGCGCCTACTCGATGGCGAACTATCCGGGCGAAAAAGGGATTATTATGCTGGACGTTCGTCTGGCGATCCCGCCGGCGGAGAAGCCGGGCATGCCGCCGTTTCCGGGAATCCCGACCGGGCAAATGTCGTCGTATCTTTTCAGCCTGAAACCGGGCGACAAGGTAACCGTCAGCGGCCCTTACGGCGAATTTTTCGTCCGCGACACGCCGAACGAAAAGATTTACATCGGGCGCGGCGCCGGGATGGCTCCGCTTCGTTCGCACCTCTTCGAGATGCTCGAAGGTTTGCATCGCGGCGAAAGAATTTCGTACTGGTACAACGCGCGTTCGTTGGCCGAAGCGTTTTACCTCGACGACTTCAAGCGACTGGAAGAAAAGTACCCGAACTTCTCGTTCCACTTGGCGCTGTCGCGACCGCGACCGGAGGACAACTGGACGGGGCTGACCGGGTACATTTACAAGGTCTTGTATGAGAACTACTTGAAAGACCATAAGGCGCCGGAAGACTGCGAATATTTCCTCTGCGGCCCGCCGGTGATGACCGACTCGGTGTTGGAGCTGCTCGATTCCCTCGGCGTCGAGCGCGAAAGCATTTTCTTCGACGACTTCGGCGAATGATTTCGGCGGAGCGCGCGCCGACGTCGGAATTTCGGCGTCGAGCGCAAAAGCGTCTTCCTCGACGACTTCGGCGAACGACGTTTTAACGTCGACGCGTTAAGTCGACCGAACGACTAAAGCGGCTTGTTTCCGTTTCTTAGAAGCGGAGGCGAGCCGTTTTTTTATCGCGTTTTCTTGAAATCGCCTCTTTTTCTTTCTTGGCGGCGCGTTCTTCTTTCTTTTTTCGACGTTTGCTCGTTAGCGTCGCGAACCGTTAAAATCGCGACTTCTTTTTTATCCGACGCCCCTTGACTGTTTTTTTTTTTTGTTAGTATTGGCGTAACAGGAAAAAACGGAAGAGAAAACGCGATTTTCCATTCGGAATAACGAAAACGCGTTTTCTGGAAAGATAAATCTTGCTAATAATGGAATTAAGAAATAAGGGGGGTGCGGTGAGCGAGCAAAAAGCGCATGTTACCGTAAAGCGCGAACATTCATTTTATAGTTGCGCCGTTATTTTCGGCGTATGTGTCGACGGTATGAAGGTTGGAAGCGTCGCGAACGGCGGCGAAGCGACCTTTGAAATCGAACCTGGTAAACACACGCTCGAATGCAAGGAATCGGTTATGGGGCGGTTGGTAGCGGACGGCGCGCCGTTTGAGATTCAAGCGGGCGAGCGTCTTGAATTTTGCTTGCGGTGTTCCGGATTTATCTTTGCGACCTTTTTGATGACGATGACGGTCATGATTCCTTTGTTGTGGCCGTTGTGGCTTTTCAGCGGATTTAGAAAATACGTTTCTAGAAGGTTTACGTTGTCGGTGAAAAAATAAAAACTTCTTGACGCAGTAATTGCGTCGCGCGATAAACGGCGTTATGGAGCGCGGAGAAAACAAGCGGACGCGAATTTTGTTCGTTGTTTTGGCGGAGGAAGGATATGACGACTGAATATACGTTTTACGACGGTATTCCCCACGACTATGTCGCGAATGTTAAAGACAAAAATATGACGAATGAGTTTGCGGCGAAATTGACCGTGTTACGCGTAAAGGAGTGGATTGGCGCCATCAATCTTTATCGCGTTTACCTCGACAATGTGGAAATCGGTAGAATTGCGAACGGACAGGAAGTAACTTTTCAGATTAAACCGGGGCGGCATAATTTTCATGTTAACGATACTTTCAACTTGCCGTTAACGGGGAAAGTTCCGTTTGAAGTCGGCGAAGGCGAACATTACGCTTTCGCCGTTTATTACCAAGGCGGTTTAAATCCGTTGCGTTCTTTCGCCGCCGAGGGGATGAAACTTTGTTAACGCGTCGTTGACAAAATAACAATTTGATTCATTAAGGAAGGATAATTTATTATGAGCGACTATAAACCTGCGTTTGAGACGAGCGTTTTTGTGATCCTGCTCATCGCGACGTTTTTCATTCCGATTATCGGAATCGTTATGGGGGCTATGAACCTTAAATATCCGGAACGCAACGGGCAAAGCGTTGGATTGCTGAGTCTCGGCGTTATTATGGCGTTGGCTAATTTCGGGGTTATTATGGGGGCGATGGGCTAAACGTTTCGCGTCGCGTTAAAGAGTCTTTACGTTAAAAGAACGGAAGGCTCTTTAACGTAAACGCGATAAATATATTGTTCGTAAGTTCATTAACGGAAAAATGGAAGTGAATAAATGAACAAAAACGTAAAATCGGCGTTGATAGCGGCGGTAATTTTGGGGGTAATTATCGCAATGTTTACCGCTCAACGCGCCGCGACGGAGAGCGAAGCCGAGCTATACGGGAATTGGCAAATGACCGACGCGTCTTGGCAAACGGAGCTGGCGAGTCGACAGTACGGGCTGACCGCTTATTGCGTCTCGAATATAATTTTTCGCGCTCCGAGAGGATTCTCTTCCGACGCGCGTTTTATCGCGTTTGATCGAACGACGGTTAATCAAGGGCAACGCGTTAGCGGCGATTTCAAATACGACGAAAACGTTCTTATTTGCGAAGCGCCGCTGTTCGGAACGCGTATGGCGAGCGTCGAGTGGATAAGCGACGACGTGATCGAGGTGCAAAACGAACAAGGAACAACGCGTCGTTATATGCGAGAATAACGCGTGGAAAACGTTTTCCAAGTAAAAAGTACAAGCGGTCGTTTTAACGCGGTAAACGTCGGGAGCGACGCCTTGTTGAATTGGTGTGTTGAAAGAGTAAAATCATTGTTGCACAACGGGTTGGGGGGTAAGTTGTCGGAGCTTAAAAGGAAGAGATAATAGAAATTAGAATAAAAACGAGTTTTGGATTCAGTTTTAATGCGAACTAATATAAGTTTTAGAACGGAGCCGATGGAGTGAGGGAAAATCAAAAAACGCGCGGATGGCGAAAAAGCGTCGCGGGGGGACTTGGCGCGCTCTTTTTAGGGGGGCTTTTGGCGGGATGCGACAACGACGACTACCCCGGTTATCCCCCCTATGCGGTCGACCCTCCGAGCGGGCCGGCTCCGTTGGAGCCGACGCTCGAAGAACAACTGCTGGATTTTTTCGAAGATTCGGGAAATTGGGCAATGAGGGAGGAAGATTGGCGGGCGTTATGTTATTCGGACGGGCCTATACCGTGGCTGACTCCGTCGCCGTATACGGCGACGTCTCGGGACAACGCGCGGTATTATCCGCATCCGAGTATGTTTACCTTTCGCGGTCGACAAAACGGACGACTCGACGTGTTTGGTTGGGGATATTGCGACGCCACTAAATTTTCGCTTGCTGGGCCTCTTATGTATGGAGCCGGAGTTCTTGAATTTAACGGCGACATTATGTCCTGCGCGTTCGAGAACGGCGAAACCTATGCGGCGCGAGTTGTTGTCGAGGACGAAACGACGATCGGACTGCAAAATCCCAACGATAACAACGCGCCGATTTACTGGTATATTAAACAATAGACGAAACCTGCGAATAATTAAATCGTTGCCGTTGGCGCGACGTAAAATAGGAAGCGGTTCGTTTTCGCGATTTTAGCGGAGGCGAGCCGTTTTTCGTTTCTTGGCGTTGAAAATTTTCTCGTTTTTTCGTTGCCGCTCGCAAAACGGACGCGTATAATAGGAAGGCGGCGGTTCGCGTCGCTAAAATATTTTCGGCGTTTTTTATTGCTCGACTTGCGGCGAAACCGCTTCGCGAACGCGTTGCGAACGACGCGAGTCGGGCTCTTTCGGATTGAGGAGGACAAAACAATGATGCTCGCGGATCCCCTTCGGTTGGCTTGCCCGCGTTGCGGCGCGACCCTTTATCAACGTCAACTTTGGAGCGGCAACACGCTCGGCGCCCGTTATTACTCCGATAGAAAACGAGAAGCGCCGATGCTGCCGTCGTTTCCGAGTTTCTCGAAGTGTCCGAAATGCGGCGAGCTTTTTTGGGTTCGCGACCTGAAACCGAGCGAAGACCCCGACGCGCCCCAATGGGGGCCCTCCGAAGCGTACCTCGAGAATCTCGATCTTGAAGACTCGGTTCGTTTTTTGGAAGAGAAAAACGAGACCGGCGTTTCGGAATTTAACGTCCGGACGCAAATTTGGCGGCTTTACAACGACCGGATTCGATACCGCGTCGATAAAAGAACGCGCGCCGAAAACGAAGCCGCGCTTTGGAAAAGCGACGCCGATAAAGAACGTTGGCGAAAGAACTTGGAACGAATCGGCGAGCTGACGAAGGAAATCGCCCCCGACGACGCGACGTTTCAAGCCGAAATCGCGCGGGAACTCGGACGCTTCGACGACGCGGTCGCGATTCTCGACGAAGCCGGAAAAACGGGCGACCCGGAAGGAAATTACGAAGCGCGCGTCGTCGCGAAGATTCGCGAAAAGTGCGCGGCGAGCGATCCGTTTGTTTTCCAAGGTTAAAGCGTTGCGCGAACGTCGGTTCGTTAAGACGGCGTTCGCGCGTCGGCGTCCGTCGCCGCGACGTCGGCGCTAAGTTTTGACGTCGCGACGTAACGTTGGAAGCGTTTTTCTCGCGCGTCGCATTTGGCTTCGGCGGCGCGACGTAACGCTGGAAGCGGTTCTTTTCGTCGCGTCGCGAAAACGTCGTTTACCGCGCGTCGCGTTTTGCGGCGTTTCGCCGTTTACTGCGCGTCGCGGACGAGGCCGGGGAAAATGTCTAAGTCGAGCGTTTCGAAGAGCCCGGCTTTGAAACGCTCGATCGCGACGGCGCCCATCACCGCGTTGTCGGTGCAGAGCTTCGGCGGGGCGACGTAAAGTTTGAAGCGGTTCTTTTTCGCCGCGTCCTCCATCTTCTCGCGGAAACGAGCGTTCGCCGCGACGCCGCCGCCGACGCAAAGCGTTTTCATTCCGCATTTTTTCAGCGCTTGAACCGACTTCCCGACCAAACAATCGACGACCGCCTCTTGGAACGACGCGGCGACATCGGCGCGCTCTTGTTCCGAAATTTGCGTCGTCGAAAAGTCGACCTTGCCGACCCCGGCGAGTTTGTATCGCACCGCCGTTTTGAGGCCGCTGAAACTGAACTGCAGACGCTCCGGGTCGTTCAGCATCGGACGCGGAAACGGAAACGCTTTCGGATTCCCGCGTTCCGCCGCCTTTTGAATGCTCGGGCCGCCCGGGTAAGGCAAGCCTAACATCGACGCGACCTTGTCGAACGCTTCCCCGGCGGCGTCGTCGATCGTCGTTCCGAGCGGTTCGAAGTCGATCGGCCCGGCGCAGCGGTAAAGGCTCGAGTGCCCGCCGCTGACGATCAGCCCGACGCAGGGGAAGAGGTCTTCGTCGAACGCGACCCGGCAAGCGTAAATATGCGCCTGCAAGTGGTTGATCGCGATCAACGGTTTGTTCGCCGCGACGCAAAGCGCCTTGGCCGCCGTCAGCCCGATGAGAAGCGAACCGGCCAACCCCGGCGCGTTGACGACCGCGATCGCGTCGAGATCGTCGAGCGTCGTTTCCGCTTGCGCCAACGCGTCCGAAACGACCGGCAAAATCGCTTCCAAGTGGCTTCGCGACGCGATTTCCGGAACGACGCCGCCGAAACGTTGGTGAACGTCGATTTGCGACGCGAGCGAAGCGCCCAAAACTTGGCGGCGGTCGTTGACGACGGCGGCGGCCGTTTCGTCGCAACTCGATTCGATCGTTAAAATTTTCATCTTTGACCCGTTTTTCGGTTGGGCGGCGTCGTTTTTTGACGCTCGACGCTTTTTCAATTCGATAAAAAGAGAGGAACGGCGCGGAAGTCGGCGGTTCGAGCGCGGCGACCGAGCGGTTCCGTTTCCCTTTATTATCCGGCGTCGAGCGATTTTGTCAAGATTCGCGGCTTATTTCGCTTCTTCTCCGTTTTCGACCGCTTTTTTCGCTTTTTCGGCGTTCTTTTGCGCCTCTTCTTCCGCTTTTTCGGCGGCGCGTTTCATTTTCTTTTCGAACCGTTCGCGGACGCCGGGGGCGAGGTTGGCCGCTCGGACGCCGATCGCGTTGGCGTTGTTGCGCAAGTTGCGCGGAACGCCGGAGTTGGCCGGGCTGTTGAGAATTTGCGACAACCCGTCGAGACCGCGGCAAACGAGCGTCGTCGAGCCGCCGCCGTCGAGGTTGAGCCCTTCGGAAGCGCCGAAATATTTCAGCGTTTCGCCGACTTCGGTTAGCGTCGCGCCGACGCTGTGTTTCGGTTGGCGACCGTCGACGATCAGGAAGTAGACGTAACGCCCGTCGGCGGAGATTCCGACGGCGGTGCGCGGGTGCCGGTCTTGGTTCTTAATTTCCGGAACGGCGCCGCCCGTCAAAACGACTTGACTTCCGGCGACGCCCGCTTGAATCTTTTTGACTTCGTCGTCGGAAATGTTCGGGTCGAGGTTGCAAATCTTCGCCGTTTTATCTTTGTAAACGACGAACGCCGGGCGGTTCGGCTCCGGTTTGGAGACGAGAACGCCGTCGTTGGCGCCGAAGCCGAGAAGGTTGGAATCGCCTTGAGTGCGAATCGTTTCGGCGTTGAACGGGTTGTAAAAATTGGCGTTGACGGCGACGGCGAGCTTGTTTTCGTCGAGGAAATCGGCGGTCGTTTGGCGCCAAGTTTCGCGTTTTTCCGGTTCGTAATTCTTGTTGCGTCCGGTCGCGACGAACTCGATTCCGCGCGCTTGAAGGTCGATTTTGACGACTTGCCATTTGTTGAGAACCGGCGTTTCGACGAAGAGTTGCGAATACTCGACGCCGCGATAGAGCGGGGCCCAAACGACGCCGGAGTCTTCGGTTTCGTCGGCGCGAACGGCGACGGGCGCGAAATCGGCGAGCGTCGCGATTCGACCGTTTGCGTTAAACGGCGCGTTTTGCGCAAGTTGGGCGACCGGCGTAAAATCGGCAAGTCCGACGACCGCGACGGCGGTCAAAAGCGCCGCCTTCAAGCGAAGCAAAGCGAGCGAACGACGCGGCGAAAACGACGAAAATAACGACGGAAACTTTTTCATCGGGAAATCTCCTGTTAAGCGGACGACGAAAGGGAAGGGGGGACGAGCGTCGACGCGGCGAAACGACGAAGAATGAAAAACGCTCGCGAACCGACTTGACGTTGTTATTATAACGGACGCGACCGCCGATTGCAAGCGTTTTTTAGAATCGGAAAAACGGAGGGATAAGGGGCGCTTCTCGAACGTTAGGAAGCCGAAGGCGTCGCGGGCGCGGTTCGAGTTTTCGACGTTTCAGCGTTCGACGCCGACGCCGGGGACGATTCGGCGCGTCGGCGTTATTCGAACGTTAGGAAGCCGAAGGCGTCGCGGGCGCGGTTCGAGTTTTCGACGTTCCAACACTCGACGCCGACGCCGGGAACGATTCGGCGCGCTTCGAAACGCCAAACGTCGCCGCTTTTCGGAGGGCGCGCCGACAACGCTTCGAACGGTATCGCGATTTCAAGCGTCCAGTCGGCGTTCGTTTCGTTTTTCGCGACGAAAACGCCCGGATTCCAAGTTTTGTCGCCGAAAAGTTCGTCCGACGCCCAGCCGCGGCAGTCGAACGCGAACTCGAACGCCGTCGCGTAATCGCCGTCCAAATCGATTCGGAACTCGACGCGATCCGACGTCGAAAGGTCGCCGTCGCGCGGTCGCGGCGGTTCCGGATTTTCCGGGTCGACCGCCGGATAACGGAACGACGCCGATTTCGGGCAAACGACGCCGACGTATAAGAAGCGGTCGTCGCAAAGGAGCGAAACTTGCGTTCCCAACTCCGTCGACGCGGCGCGGTTCTCCGCTTTCCAGTCGCGGAGCGCGATTTCGGCGGCGTCCAACTCGCGATTCGGCGGGAGTTCCGCGTTCGGCGTCGTCAACGCAAAACGCGCGGCGGCGTCCCAAACGGTCGGTTCGAAAACGCCGTCGAGATAAGGGCGACCCGGCGAACGTCGGCAAACGGCGGTCGCGAACGGACATTCGGTTTCGCCGTTCGGGAGAACCGAGCGCTCCGGCGTCGCGAGCCAATATTCCGCTTGCGCCCGCGCGCCCCAAAGACTCGCCCGGTCGGCGATCGAGCGAGTCCAATAATAACGGAGCGCGCCCGAAACGTCGCCGCGCGCCCGTTGCGCCGCCGCCAACGGAAAACGAATTTGCGGCGACATAAAGGTTTCCGGCGCGATCGCGCGGAGCGTTTCGCCGAGATTCGCCGCGTTAGTCAAGCGCGGCCCGAGCGTCGCCGACGGGTTGAGCGCGAGCGTCGAGCGCGAACCGGGCGTCGTTCCTAAAAAGGCGGATTCCGGCGTTTCCGGGATAAAGGTCGGGTTCGACGAAACCGGCTCTTCGGACGCTTGGAACGCGTCGGGAGCGGCGCCGCCGGAGCGGGCGTCGACGAGCGAACCGTTTCTTCCGCCGCCGGAGCGAGCGTCGACCAAGCCGCCGCCGTTTCCGCTAAAAACGCCGCCGAGCAAACCGTTTCCGCCGGGCGCCGCCGTCGCGTCTAAATCGGGCGCGTTTGGAACCCCGACGTTCGTTTCGTTGAAGCGGTTCGTTTCTTGAACGCGCCAAGCCGGTTCCGAACCGCAGTAATATTGGACGAGCCAAGTCAACGCGTCGCGGGCTTTAGGCTCCGCCGCCAAGTCGAGCGCGACGACCGAAAACGCCTCCTCCGCCGCAAGCCAATTCCCGAGTTTCGCGAAGTTGCGCCCGGCTTGCGTTAAGTAATCGATCGCGAAATCGACGTCGGCGCCGCGCGTTTCGGTTCGCAGTTGCGCGAGCAAAAGTTCGCCGCTTTTCCTATTTTTCGCGTTTTGACGCGTCAACGCGTCGACGAGCCCGAGTTTTTGCCGACGAACCGCCGCCCGTTCGCTCAACGCGTCGAGTTGACCGCTCAAGCCGATTTGCGCCGCCCGCCGCGCTTCGCTTCCCCGAGGAATCGCGACGCCGCCGAAAAAGGTCGCGGACGCGCCGCCGTCGGTCGCGTTCGCGGCGCCGAAAAGCGTTTGAAAGTTCGTCGTTTCGGCGATTTGAACGTCGGCGCCGAGGATTTCGCGAGCGTTTTTCGCAATTTCGCCGACCGGTCGCCCCAACGTTCCGCAAAAGTAAGAAGCGTCTAATAAAACGTTTCCTTGCTTCTTGCCTTTGCAAGCGAGCGTCGCTTTCGAAACGCGCCAAGGTTCGAGACCGCAAGCGGTTAAGTGTTCCGGATAAGCGGTCGGATCGGCGGCGGCTTGAATCGCGCCGGGGAGCGAGCGCCAAATCAGCGTTCGGAACGGGTCGCTCGGACGGTCGTCGAGGCGGTTCGCGTCGGCGGAAAGCGCGCCGAGGAGCGCGGCGGTTCCTTGGCCGGTCGTTAAGTCGACGTTCGCCGCGGAAAAATTGGCGACGACTTCCGGCGCGTCGACGAGCGGGTCGGCGGTCAAGACGACGCTCGGACGCCAAACGCGGATTTGCCGAACAAGATATTCGCGAAAGCGTTCGAGTCCGTCGTTGTCGTTTTCGCGGTCGAAACGCGCCAAAATTTGATCGAGCGTCGCGCCGTTTTCCGCCGGGTCGAGCGAAAAGAGCCCGGCTTGCGCCGCGCCGGAAGCGCCGGTTTCGACGACCGCTTCGTTCAAACGTTCGGCGAGCGGAATTTCGGCGCCGGTTCGCTCCGTTTCGTCGGAACGGGCGGCGAGACAGATTTCCGTTAAAAAGCCTTCGTCGCCGGCCAACTGAACGAGCGCTTCGAACGGAACGTCGTCGACGCGACCGAAAACGCCGAGAAGCGCGACGCGTCGGCCCCCGTCTCGTTGGCGCGTCCAAGTGCGTCCGCCGTCTTTCGTCGCGAGAATCGTTCCGAACTCGCCGACGGCCCAACCGTTTAACCTGTCGAGGAAAAAGAGTTTGCGAAGCGGGGCCCGCGTTTCGGTTCGCGACGCGGCCCAAGTCGCGCCGCCGTCGTCCGAGTAAAAAAAGAAGGTTCCGGGCGAGCCGACCGCGCCGACGAACCCGTCGAGCGCCGCGACCGATTTGAGGTCGAAGTATCGGCCCGCGTCGTTCGGGAAGGCTCCGGGCGCTCGGGCCCAGTCGGCGCCGAAGTTGGCGGAACGCGTCGCGAGTCCTCTTTCGCCGACCGCCCAAACGGTTCCGGACGACGCGTCGAAAACGACGTCGTCGAGCCGCCGCGCGCCGAACGGGAGCGATTTTTTCGTCGCTTTTTCGCCGGAAACGGTTTGCAACGCGCCCTCGGTCGAAACGCCGACGCCGAGTTTTTGCGCCGGGTCGTAAAGGACGGAACGCCAGCCGCCGCGCCGAGCGCCCCCTTCCGCCGTCCAAGTCAACCCGGTGTCGCCGCTGACGAAGAGCCCGGACGGGTAAAGCTCCGACGAGTCGCCCGCGACCCAAGCGGTTCCGGGGTCGAGGATTCGAACGTCGCGGAGAATCGGGAACGACGCGGTTTCGACGACGCCCCAAGTTGTTCCGCCGTCGATCGTTCGGAGCAAAACGCCGACGCCGACTCCGGTCGCCGGAACGACGCGGCCTCCGACGGCGAGCCCGAAATTTTCGTCGAAAAAGGAGACGGCGAAGAGGTTCGCGTCGGTCGGAACGTCGGCGAGATTCCAGTTTGCGCCGCCGTCGACGGTCGTCCAAATCGTTCCGCGGTCGCCGACGGCCCAACCTTTGACCGGCGAGACGAAACAAACGTCGTTGAGGCGCGCGTCGTTTTTCATTTCCGGGAAGTTCCGATACGACGGGAGCGGAGGCGCGTATTGCGACGGCGCCGCGTCGACCGGATAATAATCCTCCGCGTCGCCGAGCGACTTCGCCGGATCGACGGCGTTGGGGTCGAGCGGCGTTTCGACGTTGGCGTTAGCGTCGGCGGTTTTCGCGTCGGGGTCGAGCGGCGGGACGTCGGGCGCGATACTGTCGCCGTCGTCGGAGGTTGAGTCGGACGACGCGTCGGTTGGGACGCCGTTTTCGCGGGCGCGCTCGTCTTTCGCTTCTTTTTTAACGTCGTCGACGAAGAGCCGCCAACCTTGCGCGTCGACGCTCGACGGAAAAACGACGAACGCGGCGGCGAAGGCGGCGAAAAGAACGGCGGAAATTTTACGCTGAATGAAATTGCGCATCTTGCCCGAATTGCTTATCTTAATAAAAGCTGAAAAACAAGGGGAAAAGTCGACGAACGTCGGAGGAACGCGGCGACCGAAAAGCGCGAAAACGTCGCGTCGCGGCAAGAATAAAGTTTTCGTTCGGCGGCGTCAAGAGCGGTCGCGCAAGGGCGGCGACGTCGGCGCGAGAGCGGGACGGAAAGGGCGGAGAACCGAAAAAACGTCGAGAAAGAACGCGCGGAACGCAAAAAAAAACGGAAAGCCCTTTCGAGCTTCCCGTTTCTATTCGGTCGATTCAAGCGACGCCCGCGAACTTCCGTTCGACGTTCGCCTCGGAATTAGAATTGTTGCGGCATAGCCTCGGCGCCCATTTGGACTTCCGAACCCGGCGCTTGCGCGACGGCGTGCAGGTGGTCTTTG
>JAGBDD010000018.1 GCA_017937685.1 Thermoguttaceae bacterium
AAACCGCTCGCGACGCTCCGTTTAAAACGTTCGACGACGAAACCGCTCGCGGCGCTCCGTTTAAAACGTTCGACGACGAAACCGCTCGCGACGCTCCGCTCGTCGGTTGTTGAGGAACCGTCGCGAACGTTCGCCCGAACCGGCGCGCTCCGAACGGTCGCGACGCGGCGCGGTTCGGCGTTTGCCGCGTCCAAGCGTTCTCGTAATGCGTCGCTTGCGCTCGATTCGTCGTTTGCGTTCGCGCTCTTCCAAACGGCGCCGTTTGCGGACGCGCCGGAACGTTCTCGTTAAACGGGGCCGACTGCGCCCAACCAAACGACGCTCCGAGCGCGACGCTAAGAACCGCCGCCGCGACGACTTGCCGCTTTCCCTTCCTTCGTCTTTTCTTTCCCATTTTCGCTAAAACCTCCGATTCGGCAAAATTCAAGCAACGATAACATCTTTTCGCAACGCGTCGAACGTCCGGCGACGCGCCGACGTAAGAATACGACGCCCGGAGAAAAAAAACGAAATCGCGAAAAAAAGACAAACGCCGCGTCGAGAAAAGTCGAGTAAAGAAGCGAAACGCGGTAAAATCGGGAAAAGAAACCGTCGACGCAAGAAAAAACGAACGCGCTCTCCACGGAACGCGCTCGTTTTCGCTTAACGCTCTAAACGCTTAAACGTTTAGTGTTTGCCGTATTTCATCGGCTTGCCGCTGCGCATCGCGTGCATATACGCTTCGAGAGCGCGCATACGCGGATCGTCGCCGCTCATCGCTTCGCCGCGACACGGTTGCGTCAGGCACCAGTTCGACATATCGCGAAGAAGCGCGACGCGCCCGAGTTGCACTTGGTATTTCGGATACGTTTCGGCGTGCGTTCCCTCGGCGTCCGGATGGCACATATCGCAGGAAACGCCGTTTTTGCTCCCAAGAAGATCCGCGCTGTGGAAAATGAGCGAACCTTCGGCGACGAGACGCTCGGTTTCCTTCTTCCAAAGGAGCGCGTCCGCTTCGGTGTAATTGCCGTAAGTGTGGCCTTCCTTTTGGCTTCCTTTGATATTCCAAACGGTTTTGTTGTCGTCGATCTTCTTGATCGGATGGCGCTCAAGCTCCTCCGCGACCCAAGAATCGTCGAAACCGCGCGTCCACTGCGTCGAAGAAGCGACAAACTCGGCGTTTTCCGACTTCGCGCCGTCGTCGACGCACGTTTCGGAGCAAACGACGACTTGGCCCGGCGCCGCGACGACCGCTTGCGAACGGAAACGGCCCCAAAGTTGCGCGGTCGCCTCCGACGAGGTTAGCGAAACGACCGCGACGGTCGCGATCGGCGCGACCCCGAGCGCGGCTCCGAACAAAAACGATTTCCAATCCAATTTTTTCATGTCGTTTTTCCTTTCGTTTCAAACGCGCTCAATAGTTCGGAATATTCGGACGCGGCGGCATTTGCGATTCGTCGCCGTCGCGAACGTAAGCGGCCGGAACCAAGATCGGCTTGCGATTCCAGATGTTGTACACCTTGTCGACAAGGCCTTCCGCCGAAACGCGGAATTCGCCGTCGCCGCAACCGTCCATCGCGTTGAACGGATCGGAGCGGTTCATCGGAACGGTCAGTTCCGGCGTCCCTTGCGGCGCGTAGGGCCAAGGCCAAGCGGTCGACAGAAGCCCGTGGAACGAAATGTTGTCGATTTGGTTCGTCAAAAGCTGGTGCGTATGGCCGTGAATAACCGTAACCTTTTCGAAACGGCTCAAAATCGCTTGCACTTCCTCCGCGTCTTCAGTCCAGAAGTTCCAATCTTTATAGAGTTGGTAAAGCGGCGAGTGCGAGAAAACGACGATCGGTTTGTCGTCCGGGCAGTCGGCCAACGTTTCTTCGAGCCACTTGCGCGACGCTTCGCCGACTTGGAACGGACGTTGGACGCGGTTGTCGAGCCCGGCGACCGTCGACATACGCTCCGCCGGCGTCATCTTGCGTTCCGTCCAGAAATCTTCTTCCAAAACGCTCATCAGGCAGACGAAGCGAACGCCTTTATGATCGAACGACCATTGCGGTTCGCCGAAAAGCGACTTCCACTTCTCGCCCATATCGTAATACCAGTCGTGTTCGCCGACCATAATCTTGAGCGGCGCCTTCAACTCTTTCAGAATATCGTACCCGAGTTGAAGTTCTTCCGGACGTCCAAGCTGCGCTAAGTCGCCGCCGTAAAAGACGAAATCGGGCTGTTCTTCCATCGCGTTCACGTCGTCGACGGCTCGCATCAGCGCGTTGGCGAAGCGGTCGTTCTTTTCCTTGACGTAAAGGTGCGAGTCCGAAATATACGCGACTTTAAATCCGGCGTTCGAAGCGTTTCCGGCGGCGTCTTGCGCTCCGACGAAACGAAGCGGTTGGAAGGAACCGAACGTCGCGCCGGCGGCGGTCGCGGCGGCGCAAGACGCGGCGGCGACTTTCAGGAACGAACGGCGGTCGAGGTTGTTCAACGCGGCGAAAAACTCGGTTCGCTCGCGCTCGACTTGGGTTTCAAGGTTTTCTCGTCGATAACGGCTCATCGGTTATTCTCCTTTCTTGGCGGCGGTCGCGTCGAACTTTTCGAACGACAAAACGCGGCGGGTCGAGACTTCGACGTCGCGCTCCGGACGGCTCTTCGCGGCGGCGGAGCGTTGTTTTGCGAACTCTTTCGCGTTTTCGTCGGCGAAGCGAACGTCGGTCAGCGAGAAGAGGAACGCGACGAGTTGATCGACTTGGCGGTCGGTCAGGTTGAGCGGTTCGATTCCGCCGTCGAGATAACGGTTCGGAATCCCGCCTTTGTTGTAATGGTCGACGACGTCCCAAAGAGTTTCCATCGAACCGTCGTGCATATACGGGCCGGAAACGCCGACGTTCGTCAGCGGCGACGTGCGGTAGGCGCCAATGTCCGTCGGATTTTTCGTAACGATGAAGCGACCGAGTTCGCTCAGGTCGCTGTTGAGCGCAAGCTCGTCGACCGCCGCTTCCGACGCGTCCGATTCGAGCGCCGCAAGCGCGCGCGCCGCCATCGTTTCAAAGTCTTGATTGTGCGCCGCGACGCCGATGTTGTGGAATTTGTTGTTCGAGCCGACCGGGTTCGACGGGCTGATTTGGTGGCAAGACGCGCAACGGCCTTGGTTGTTGAAGATTTTCCAACCTTCTTTAGCGTCCTGCGAAATCGCGTCCTCGTCGCCGTTCATATAACGGAAGAACGGATTGTCGAGGAAAACGAGGCAACGTTCGAAAACGCCGAGCGCGTTCCCGACGTCCGGGTAGTTGACGTCGCGCCCGTAAGCCGCTTGGAACATCGCTTTGTATTCCGGGTCGTCTTTAATGCCCGCGATAATTTTTTCCGGATCGAGAGGCATCCCCATTTCGATCGGGTTGACGATCGGCTGCATCGCTTGGTGTTCGACCGTCGGAGAACGCCCGTCCCAGAACATCGTGTGCAGGAACGTAACGTTAAAAGTCGGCGGCGCGTTGCGATTCCCAATTTGATCGCCGACGCCTTCCGAAGTCGCTCGAGCGTCGCCAAATCCGCGCTTAATGTCGTGGCAGGTTGCGCAAGAGACGGTGCCGTCGCTGGAAAGGCGACGCTCAAAGTAAAGTTTCTTTCCGAGCGCGAAACGTTCCGGCGTGATTTCGTTTCCTTCGGGAATGAGCGACGCCCAGTATTCTTCGTCGACGCCCTTCGGCGGAGCGCAAACGTCGACGCCTTCGAGCAGTTTGTCGAGAGCGGCCTCTTGAATCGGCTCCGGCGTCGCGCCGTGTTCGCTTTTGAGCGTCGTCTCTTGCGCGAACGCCGACGACGCGGAAAGAGCGCCGACGATCAACGCCGCGCCGACGTTGCGCCAACGTTTCAAAGTCGTGTTTTTCATTCGTTTTTTCCTTTCGTTCGCCCGCGTCGTCCGTCCGGCGTCGTCTCTACCGTTCGAGTCGACTTTCAGTTCGGCGCTTCGTTGCGCGCGGCGACGAGAAATTTGTTTATCGGAAGTTTTCGCTGTTTTCGGTAAAACGCGGCGAAAAATTTAACGGACTCGACGCGACGAAAAAAAATCGCCGTCCGTTCGCAAGAAACGAACAAACGCCGAACCGGCGCGCTCGATATAAAAGGCCGATAGAAAATCGAGCGCGCTTTGCGGTTCGACCGTCCGCGTCGGCAAACCGCCCCGCCGTCGAAGCAAGTTCGAGCCAAGCGAGCGGAACCGACGCGTTTTGTCGTTATATTATTACGTCGAAACGACGAAGCGGCGAATCACCAACCGTAAACGATGTTCGATTCGATCGTTTTGCGCGCTTTTTCGAGGTCGACGCCGGTTTCGTTCATAAACAAACGAATCGCGTGCAGTTTATCGCCCGAGGCTTTCGCGAGGCATTCGCGAGCGACGTCGGAAACTTCGGCGCCGTTGCCGGTGATGCCGAGCGCGGCTTTCGAAATGACCCACGCGTCGCGCGGGCGCTTCGTAACGCGGATCGCTTCTTCGGTCGGGTAGTTTTCGCGCAAGACGGCTTTGGCGCCTTCTTCGCTGTCGGCCCAGGCGATGACGATGTGAGCGGGAGTTTCGAGTTCAAATAAGGCCATAATTTTTTCCCCGTACGGCTAAGGGTGAAACTTTCGTTTGTATCTTGTCGAACCGTTCCGTTTCCAACCGACGGCGGAACCGGGACGCCTCGACGTCGAACGCCCGGCGCGAACGGCGAAAAAATCGCGCGTCGCCCCGTCGTTTTCGTCGAAACGAATTGTATCAAAAAACGTCGGAAAATAACAGGCGAAAAACGCGAAATTTTCCTTTTTTTATCGTTTTTTTTTCGTCCCGACTCGATTCAACGCGCCGGACGCGTCGTTTCAACGCGTCCGACGATTAAAAAGCGTCGACTACTTCTCGACGGTGAACGTGTGAACCGTGGTGTGGCGGTAGGTTTCGCCCGGTTTCAAGATCGTCGACGGGAACTCCGGTTGGTTCGGGGAGTTCGGGTAGTGTTGCGTTTCGAGGCAGAACGCGGTGTGCTTCGCGTAAACGTAATCGCCGACTTTCGTCGAACCGTCGAGGAAGTTGCCGCTGTAGAATTGGACGGCCGGCTCGGTCGTTTCGATCTTCATCACGCGCCCGGTTTTCGGGTCTTTCGCGATCGCGCAGAGGCCCATTTCGCCCGGTTTCGCTTGGTCGAGAACGATGCAGTGGTCGTAACCGCCGTTGAATTGTTCTTCGGCGACTTTATCGATGTCTTGACCGATCGGCTTCGCGGTACGGAAATCAAGCGGGGTGCCTTCGACGGACGCGACTTCGCCGGTCGGGATGAGGCCGGCGTCGGTCGGGAGGTAGCGCGAGGCGTTCAGTTGGAGGATATGGTCGCGAATCGTGCCGGAGGTCGCGCCGCCGAGGTTCCAGAACGTGTGGTTCGTGAGGTTGATCGGGGTCGCTTTGTCGGTGGTCGCGGTGTAATCGATCTTCAACGTGTTGTCGTTGCCGAGCGTGTAAACGACGACGACGTTAAGATTGCCCGGGTAGCCTTCTTCGCCGTCCTTCGCCGTATATTTGAGCGTCAGCGAGGCGCCGTTTTCGTCGGCGGCGGGCGTCGCGGCCCAAATGACTTGGTCGAAGCCTTTCAGACCGCCGTGGAGCGCGTTTTCGCCGTTGTTGACCGGGACGCTGTATTCGACGCCGTCGAGGGTGAATTTACCCTTGGCGATGCGGTTGCCGTAACGCCCGACGAGCGAACCGAAGTACGGGCGAACGTCTTGGTATTCCGGAATCGTCGGGTAGTTGCAGGAAACGTTGCCGAGGTTCCCGTCTTTGTCCGGGACGTTCATTTCGTAAAGGACGCCGCCGAAGTCCAAAATTTTCGCGTTCACGCCGTTCGCGTTCGTCAGCGTGAAGACTTGGACGTTTTCGCCCTCTTTAGTTTTACCAAATTCGGCGACGGAGAACGACGCTTTCATAGCTTCGACTTCCTTAACTTCGGGTTGAGCGGCTTCTTCAGTCGCATTGGCGGCGGCGCACGGAGCGCATTCGCAGGGCGCGGTTTCGACGACGACCCACGGAGTCGCGCGGCGGAAAAGAGGACGACGGCCAAACAACGATTGAGCGAACGTCGCGTCCGCCGCGATCGTCGCCAACGCGCCGCAAGTCAGAGCGGCGACAAGAACCGATTTTTTCATTGTACTGCTTCTTTCTGTAAACGGAATCGTTCGGTCGACGCCCCGTCCGACAAGAGGAGCGACGCCGTTTTCGTCTCTACCCTTATAATTATAACAGCAAATATTTTGAAAATCAACGACTTTCCGGCGACTTTTCGCAAAAAACCCCCTAATTCGTCGACGCTAACGCCGCGCGACGCCCGAAATTTTCACGCCGTTTCCTCGCCTTTCCCAAACGTCGCGTCTCTCCTATTTTTAACGTTTTACTCATTTTCCGTCTTTTAAAACGCGATCGACGGCGCAAGCCGGTTCGCGTTCGTCTAGTGCAATTTTGGCGCCGTTCGCCGTTTCCGTTCAAAATCAAGCGTCCGGAGACGCCGAGACTCCACACTTTTTCACGTTGTCTTAAACTGTGTTAAAAAAGAGCGAGAAATTTTTAAAATTTTTAAAATTTTTCCAAATAAGGGGGATAAAGAACGTCGTCGGCGCTTTACAAAAGACGAAAATTTTGTCAAAATAAAGTGGTTCGAGACTTCACGCTCGACGCGCCGGGTCGTCCCGAAAAAAAATCGCTTGGCGTTTTTGGGTTCGACGAGCGCCGCGGAAAGAACGAAAAATCTGCGCGCTTGAAACGCTCGCGACGCGCGACGCTATTTTATGAAGAAAAACGACGCAAAAAATTGGAACCGCGCGAGCGCCGTCCTCCGACGCCGCCCGCCGCTCCGTTTCCGGCGCGTTCGCAACCGTATTCCCTTAATCTTTTAGGAGAACAATATGACCGAAACGACCCCGTCGTTCCGCGACGGCAGCCTGACGGCTTACCAAAAGTGCGTCGAAATCGCGCATAACCTTTGGTGGAGCTGGCACCCGGAAGTCGTCGAAATTTTCCAACTTCTCGACCCGATCCGTTGGCGCGATCTCGGGCACAACCCGATCGCTCTGTTGCGCGAATACACGCCGGAACAATTCGAAACCCGCGTTCTCGAGCTGACGCTCCACACGCGCGTCGATATGGCGTACCGTCGCCTCAAGAAATACGTCTCGGAACGCCCGATGTGGGCGCGCCAAAACGCCGGCGTCCTCGGCTCGCGCCCCGTCGCCTACTTCTCGCTCGAGTTCGGCCTCCACGAATCGGTTCCGATTTACTCCGGCGGCCTCGGCGTTTTGGCCGGCGACCACGTCAAGAGCGCCAGCGGCCTCGGCGTTCCGCTCGTCGCGATCGGCCTCTTCTACGACCAAGGCTACTTCAAGCAACTGATCGACGAAACCGGCGGTCAAGCCGAAAATTACGTCGACACGAAGGTCGAGTACCTCCCGTTCGAACCGGCCCTCGACGCCGACGGCAATAAAATTATCGTCGAAGTCGAAACGAAGACCGGAACGATTTACGCGAAAGTCCGCCGTCTCCGCGTCGGTCGCGTCGACCTTTACCTCCTCGACACCGACCTCGAAGCGAACTCGCAAGAAGACCGCGAACTGACGAGCCGCTTGTACGGCGGGAACAAACGCACCC
>JAGBDD010000139.1 GCA_017937685.1 Thermoguttaceae bacterium
CGTCGCGACGACGCTCGGCCCGACGCAAACGACGCTATTTTCGGACGCAAGCGCCGGTTTCGCCGACCCGAACGCCGCGTTGGCGACCGGTTTGATCGAAACGCCGACCGGAGCGCAAACGACCGTCGCGCCGACCGCTCCCGCTCAAACGCCGCCGCGTCGAACGCAACAAACTTGGATTCGCGGACGTTAAAATTTAAAATAGGCGATTTGGGCGGTTTGTTGAAACGCGCCTTTTCAAACAAACGAGTTTTGAAACGTTAAAATAGCGAGATTAAATAAAAAGGAGAAGGACGATGACCGACGAAACGACTCGCGTCGACGCGCTCGACGCTTCCGCCGCCGCGCAAAACGCGACCGCGACGCTCGCCGACGCCGAAGAACGGCGGGCGACGCGGCGGTCGATTTACGCCGTTTTGATTTTTCTCGCGCTCGGCGTCGGATTTGGGAAGATCGTCGCCGTCGATTCGCTCCCGGATCGCGCGATTCAAAACAACCGATTGGCGCAAATTCCGAAAACGTTGCAAACAAAGGAGAAAGAACTCCGCGACAAGGGCGTTTCCGGCGAGCGTCTCGAAGCCGAGTTGGAACGCGTTTACGCCGCCGCGTTGCGCGACGCGAACAAGGCGCGCCCGACGTTGAGCGCGAACGACCGGAGTCGTTGGCTGACGATTCGCGCGCTTGTCGAGCCGAAAGCTCGCGTTTACCGTTACGTCCCGATTTATAAAGAGAGCGCGAAAGCGGAGGTCGAAGCGGAGCGCCGCGCCGCGACGTCGACGTATCCGTCGGCGACCGGGCAAACGACGACGGAGGAGGAACTCGTCGCTAAGTTTGCGCCCGGCGAGATTTTGCGCAACTGCGCGCACCCTTGCCCGGAACGTTTCGACGAAGAAAACGCAAAAGCCGACGCCCGCGTTGTCGAGTATCGCAAAGAACTCGTTCCTTACGCGATCGACAAGGCTTGGGAAACGCCCGGTTGGGATTCGATCGACGTTGTGAAACACGGGGCGCCGGACGAAATTTACGACCCGTCGAATCCGGCGTCCGGTTATATTTATTCGAGCAAACCGACGCTCCTGCCGACGGTTATGGCGGGGCCGTACTGGATTTTGAACCGTTGTTTCGGTTTGTCGCTTGCGAAGCGACCGTTCGAAACGACGCGAATTTTGCTCGTTATTTACCAACTGATACCGCTTGGAATCGCGTTTTTCTGCTTGGCGTCGATTATCGAATCGGTCGGCAAAACCGACTGGGGCCGAATGTACGCGGTCGCGGCGGCGACGTTCGGAACGTTCGCGCTGACCTTTGTTCCGACGTTAAATAACCATTTGCCGGGGTTTGCGTCGATTTCGATCGCGCTTTGGGCGGCGTTCAAGATTTTGCGCGACGGGAAAACGAACCCGGTTTATTTCGCGCTCGCCGGATTTTTCGGCGCGTTCGCCGTCGCTTGCGACTTGCCGGCGTTGGCGTTCGCGGCGGGGCTTTGCGGGATTTTGCTCGTAAAGCGCCCGTTGAAAACGATTTTCGTCGCGATTCCGGCGGGTCTTGTCGTCGCGGCGGCGTTTATCGCGACGAATTATATCGCGCATAACTCGATTATGCCCGCGTATTCCTGCAAGCGCGACCATATGGCGATGCAAGCGGAGGCGAAAGAAAAAGGCGTCGACCCGCAAACGCTGTTCGACGCAAGCGATTGGTATTACTATAATTACTATCCGGCCGGTCGCCCGCGCGAAGCGAAATACGCTCGGTTGAGTCATTGGGCGAACCGAACCGGAATCGACCGCGGCGAACCGTCGATTTTACGTTACGCGTTCCACTCGACCGTCGGGGCGCGCGGCGTTTTCTCGTTGACGCCGATTTGGATTTTGAGCGTTTGGGGACTTTGCGTTTGGGCGTTTAAGACGAAAGACGACAAAGGCTTGCGAACGTTCGGCGTCGGCGCGTTGACGTTGACGGTCGTTTTTTTCGCGTTCTTTTTGACGCGCGACCAAGGCGACCGCAATTACGGCGGAATGTCGTGTTGGTCGCGTTGGTTCTTCCCGTTGGTTCCGCTTTTTGTTCCGGCGCTTTTGCCGATCGTCGATAGAATGTCAAAATCGCGACGTTTACGCGGCGTCGCGTTGGCGGCGCTCTTTTGGTCGGCGGCGTCGGCGGCGTTCCCGACTTGGAACCCTTGGGTCGCGCCTTGGCTTTACGACTTGGCGGTCAACTGGGGTTGGATGAAACCTTATTGACGGTAAGACTTGCAAACGAAACGCGGGGAAACGTTTCCGCGTTCTTTTCGATAAAATAGCGAATTGACAGAAAATGGCGAAAAATAAAAAAACGAAGAAAGAGGACGACGGAATCGAACGCGTCGTCAGCGAAAACCGCAAAGCGCGACACGATTACGACGTCTTGGAGTCGCTCGAATGCGGGATCGAGTTGGTCGGGAGCGAAGTGAAAAGTTTGCGGTGCGGAACCGTTTCGCTCGCCGAGTGTTACGCGCGGGTCAAAAAGGACGAAGTTTTTCTCGTCAACTGCGACATTCCGGAGTATATCGACGCGAACCGCTTCAATCATAAACGCAAGCGCGACCGCAAATTGTTGTTGCACCGTCGCGAAATCGAGCGGTTCGCGAAACGGGCGCTCGAAAAAGGTTTAACCCTTGTTCCGCTCAAACTTTACTTCAAAAACGGACGCGCGAAACTCCTCGTCGGTCTTTGCCGCGGGAAGCAAAATTACGACAAGCGTCAAGCGCTGAAAAAAGCGGACGTCGAGCGCGGGCTGCGTCAAATGAAGATGTTCCGTCGTTAAAACGTTGGGCTGAATCGCGTTAGGAGAAGCGTTTGCAACGAACGACTAAAAAAACGTCCGACGCGGAGACGAGCGCCGCGTCGACGGGAGCGCTTAACGTTTTGTCGACGTTCGACTTCGAGCGAGCGCGAACCGCGCTTTTGCGTTGGTTCGACGCGAACGGTCGAACGTTTCCTTGGCGTTCGGAACCGACGCCGTATCGCGTTTGGGTCAGCGAAATAATGTTGCAACAAACGACGACGCAAACGGTCGAAGGCTATTTTTCGCGCTTTCTCGAGCGTTTCCCGAACGCGACCGCGCTCGCCGAAGCCGACGAAGCGACCGTCTTAAAGTATTGGGAAGGTTTAGGTTATTACCGTCGAGCGCGTTCGTTGCGAGCGGCGGCGGTCGAAATGGTCGAGCGGTTCGGCGGCGACGTTCCGGAACGGTTTGAGGACGTTTTATCGCTGCCCGGCGTCGGGCGGTACTGCGCCGGAGCGATTCTTTCGTTCGGGTTCGACCGCCGCGCTCCGATTTTAGAGGCGAACACGACGCGCCTGCACGCTCGCCTCTTGGGCTTGCGGCTCGAAACGACGACCGCGGCGGCGCAAAAAATCCTTTGGCGCGCCGCCGAAGATTGGCTTCCGCTCGACGCCGAAAAAAGTCGCAAACCGAACGTTTATCGACGTTTAAACGGCGCGTTAACCGACTTGGGACGCTTGGTTTGTTCGCCGACGTCGCCGAAGTGCGACGCTTGCCCGCTCGCCGAATTTTGCGAAAGTTGGCGCCGCGATTACCAAGACGTCGTTCCCGTTTTAAAGAAAAAAGCGGAGACGATTCCGCGAACCGACGTCGCGTTTTGGATCGAACGCCGCGATTTGTTCGGCGACGGCGAAAACGGCGGCAAGCGTTGCGGCGGTTCGGTTTGCGACGCCGGAAGCCCGACCGACGTTTTGTTGATTCGCCGTCCGGAAAACGCGCTTTGGGCCGGGCTTTGGGACTTTCCGCGTTTCGAAATTACAAACGAAGCGTTTCGCGCCGCGCTCGATTTCGACGCCGACGTCGAGCTTTGCGACCGGTTGCAGCGCTTTCTCGAAGAGGAAGTCGGCGCGTCGCCGCTCGACCGTCGACCGGGCGTCGTCGTTTACACGGTAAAACACGCCGCGACGCGGTTTAAGATAACGCTCCGTTTTTGCCGACTCGCCGGAGCGGCGCCGGTCGAAAAAACGCTTTTCGACGCGCTTGAAAGCGACGCGGCGCCGCAACCGCGCCAAAACGTCGCGAAAAAAGCGAAAACGGCGAAAACGCCGCCGTCGGAGCGCGTCGCGGCGGAGGTTCGCTGGGTTTCGCTCGCCGAATTGGACGCTTATCCGTTAAGTTCGCCGGGACGCAAACTGGCGCGCTTTGTTTTGAAAAACGGCGTAAAATAGGTAAATAACGCAAAAGCGACGGGTTTTGAGGAAATGCGGAACTTTTTTTCGTTAAAAGCGTTAAAATAACGGCGACTGCCTTTGCGATTTTGTCGTCGTTATGTTAAAATAAAGAAAATACTCGCCGAACCTTTCGACGTCGAAGGGCGGCGGCTTTTCGGGAGCGTCGACGCGCGGCGCTCTCGCGACTCATCGGATTTTATGAAAGGATTGTCTCGATGAAAAAAACGTTGTCTTTTCTGACGGCGGCGCTCGTTCTTGGCGGAACGTTCGCTTTCGCTCAACCGGCTCAAGACGGCCCGCAAGGCGATAACGCTCAACGCGGCCCCCGCGCCCAACGCGGCGAACGCGGCCCGCGCGGCTTCGGTTTCGGCCCGATGATGGGGCGCGGCGCCGAAATGGTTCCGCTCTTCGGTGAAAAACTCGAAAACGGCGACTTCCCGGAAGGCGTTTGGTCGTTCAACGACGAAGGCGAACTCGTCGCGACGAAAGACGCCGTCATCTGGACGAAGGAAAAATACTCCTCGTTCGTTTGCGAATTTGAATTCAACCTCTCCGAACACACCAACGGCGGCTTCCTGATTCAATGCTCCGACAAAGGCAACTGGATTCCGAACACGATCGAAATCCAACTCCTCGACGACGCCGGTCAAGAACCGAACTACCACTCCTGCGGTTCGTTCTACGGTTTCCAAGCGCCGAGCAAAAACGTTACGAAAAAGCCGGGCGAATGGAACAAAATGCGCGTTTCCTGCTTCGGGCGTATGATCACCGTTCAACTTAACGGCGAAGTGATCAACCGTATCAACACCGCCGAATGGACGAACAACGAAAAGAGCCCGGCCGGCACGGACATCGAAGCGAAGTTCCACGGTCGTTCGCTCGCGTCGTTCGAACCGCTCGGCTACATCGGTTTCCAAGGCCTGCACGGCAACTCGCCGATGAAAATCCGCAACGCGAAAATCGCTCCGATGACGCAACCGAAAGCGGAAGGCGAAGGTTGGGTCTCGCTCTTCGGCGAAAAACTTGAAAACGCCGAATACGATCCGGCCATTTGGTCGATCGACGACGAAGGCGTTATGAAGGCGACGAAAGACAACGCGATTTGGGCGAAAGAAAAGTATGAAAACTTCATGCTCGACTTCGAATTCAAAACGACGAAAGGCGCGAACAGCGGTATCGTCATCCAATGCACCGACAAAGCGAACTGGATTCCGAACTCGTTTGAAGTTCAAATCTTCGACTCGTTCGGTCGTAAAGTCGATATGAGCGATTGCGGCGCGGTTTACGGTCGTTGCGCTCCGATGTTCAACGTTTGCAAAGCGCCGGGCGAATGGAACCGTATGACGGTCGTCTGCATGGGCCCGATGATTCAAGTTTACCTCAACGGGCACCTCACGACGTCGATGAATAAACGTCAATGGACGAAAGCCGACGTCAACCCGGACGGCACGAAACCGTTCCCGTGGCTGATCAACAAAGCGCCGGCTGAAACGGAAAACGCCGGTTACATTGGCTTCCAAGGCCTGCACGGCAACGAACCGGTCGTCTTCCGCAACGCGAAGATCCGCAAGATCGAAATGCCGCGTCGCCCGAACGGCGAACGTCCGCAACGTTGAGCGAATCGCGATTAGCGGCGACGCTTAATTAAACGAAGAAGCGGCGAGCGTTTTGAGCGTTCGTCGCTTTTTTATTTCTTGTCCGATTTTTCGATTAGCGCGCGAGGCGGTTCCGCAAAAAACGCCGTTGGGCGTCGCGAATGAGACGGAGGTTCCGCAGGAAACGGCGTTGAGGGCGGCTTAACTAACGACGTGGAAGCCCCAGAAATGTCGTTTTGCTCGACGGCGCGAACGTGTCGTTCCCGCAAGAAACGAAAAAGCCCGCGCTTTACAACGCGGGCTTTTCTCGTTGGAATCGAATCAAATCGAATCTCACGCAGCCGGAGCTTCTTCGGCGGCCGGGGCTTCTTCAGCCGGAGCTTCAGCCGGAGCGGCGGTTTCTTCGGTCGCGGCGGCGTCTTCAGCCGGGGCGGCGGTTTCTTCGGTCGCGGCGGCGTCTTCAGCCGGAGCGGCGGTTTCGTCGGTCGCGGCGGCTTCGGTAGCCGGAGCGTCGGTGGCCGGGGCGTCGGTCGCGGCCGGTTTGCAACCAAGGGACATGCAAGCGGCGCAAGCCGCGACGAGGGTAAGAGCAAAGAATTTCTTCATTTTTTTTTCCTTTTAAGTTGTGTCAAACACATCGCAAGGACGCGTCTAGGCGCAAAAAAGCTCTAAAATAGCGCGTCTTTGTTGCTTTAATAATAATCCTATAGTTACGTTTTTTCAAGGGCTTAAAAGCGAAATTGTTTAAAAAAACGCAACTTTTCAGCGGAAAAAACGGCGCCGTCGACGATTTTTGCCTAAATTTCCCGGTTTCAAGGCGCGGACGTTATTTTTTACCTAAAAGTAAAGAAATTCCGTAAAAAACGGCGACGACTAAAATAATCGTCGGCCCCGTTGAGAAATTCAGTAAAAAACTCAACCAAATTCCAATCCAAGACCCGACGAAACAGATGACGATCGACGCGATAATCGTCGTTCCGAGGCGCTTGGCGAACCGTCCCGCCGTCGCCGCCGGAAGGGTTAGGAGCGCGACGATCATCGCCATTCCAACGATGCGCAACATCAAAACAACCGCGACGGCGGCGAGCGTTAATAAAAGTCGATTTTGGAAATCGACGTCGACTCCGCGCAATTCGGCGTATTCTTCGTCGAAACAGACCGCTTCAAGCCGCTTAAAATCGCAAAAAACAACAAGTAAGATAGCGCCGCCGAGCGCCGCCGCCGTCCAAATATCGCTTCGCCCGATAAGGAGAACGTCGCCGAAAAGATAGGTCGAAACCGAAACGTACCCGTCGACGCGTTCGATGAAAAGGAGACCGAGCGCCATTCCGATCGCCCAAATCGCGCCGAGAAGCGTTTCTTCGCGTTCTTTGGCGCGACGGCGGATTGCGTCGACGAGCAGCGCCGATAAAATCGCGAAAAGAAGCGCCGTCGGAATCGGGTTGACGAAGGAACTCCAACGTTCGCAAAGTTTAGGCGCGTTTTCCGGAGACGTAAAACAAGCCGCCAACGCCAATGTTCCCAACGCGCCGGTTTTTAACGCTTGTTGAAACCAAAGTCCGAAACCGACTCCGCCGAACGCGCAGTGCGAAATCGCTCCGGCAAGATAACCGATGCGGCGAGCGACGACCAGCGCGCCGATAAGACCGAACGTAACGCTGGAAATCGCGCTTAAAAGGTAAACGTTTTTTAAAAAATCGGGCGTCATTCGAAAAAGCGTCGAGCGCGGTTGCGTCGCGACGTTAAAATGCGGGGTTGGCGCGAAATAGGTAAAATAACGTGAAAATGAAAAAAGGGAGCCGACGTCGCGACGCGTTGGAAAACGTTTCGCAAGTTTGGCTCCCGTTTCAAATTCGACCTAAGGCCGACGTTTAAGCGACGTCGGCGAATCGACGCTCCGCGCGTCGCCGCTTAAACGCTTAATTTAAGGCGGTTAAACCTCAAATTACATATTGCCGAGCTTGTAGATGAGGTCGGCGGCGCGGGTGCTGTAACCCATTTCGTTGTCGTACCAGGACAAGATTTTGACCATATTGTCGCCGATGACCATCGTCCATTCCGGAACGAAGATCGAGCTGTAGGTTTGGCCGACGACGTCCGCGAGGACGATCGGATCTTCGCAGTAATCCAAAACGCCTTGCATTTGTTCCGAAGCGGCGGCGGCTTTGACGGCGGCGTTGACGGCTTCGACGGTAACCGGTTTCGCGGTTTCGCAGACGAGGTCGACGATGGAGCCGGTCGGGGTCGGGACGCGGAGGGAGATACCGGTCAGCTTGCCGTTGACTTCCGGAATGACGAGACCGACGGCTTTCGCGGCGCCGGTGGTGGTCGGAATGATGTTGACGCCCGCGGCGCGACCGCGATAGATGTTTTTGTACGGTTTGTCGAGCGTAACTTGGTCGTTCGTGTAGGAGTGAACCGTGGTCATCAAACCCTTGACGATACCGAAGTTATCGTTGAGGACTTTGGCGACCGGCGCGAGGCAGTTGGTCGTGCAGGAAGCATTCGAAACGTATTTGTGTTCCGGCTTCAGTTTGTCGTCGTTGACGCCGAGAACGCAGGTGAAGAATTCGTCGCCTTCGCCTTTCGCCGGAGCGGAAATGACGACTTTGCGAGCGTTGTGGCTGTTGTAACCTTCTTTGCCGTCGGCGGCCGGGTTGGTGAAGAAACCGGTGCTTTCGAGGACGACGTCGGCGCCGAATTCAGCCCACGGAATGAGGGACGGTTGTTTTTCGGCCGAAACCGGAATCTTTTTGCCGTTGACGATGAGGTTCTTTTCATCGTATTCGACCGTGCCGTCAAAACGACCTTGCGAGGAGTCGTATTTGAGAAGGATGGCGAGGGTTTTCGTGTCGGTCAAGTCGTTGATACCGACGACGTTGTACTTTTCCGGAGCCTTCATCATTTGACGGAAGACGATACGACCGATACGACCGAAACCATTAATACCAACGTTGACAGCAGCCACTGTAAATCTCCTTTGAGCGCTTAAACTACCGTTTGAAAATCTTCCGGAATCGCGGCGAAACGCCGAGCGTTGGAAACCGCGTCGGAAGAGCGGGCTATCGAGGAAAGCGCGCGACGATTCGATTCCAAAGCGAAACCGAGCGCGTCGACGACCCAAAGACGGGAAAAAACCGCTTCTCGATAAAATTTAATTTAATTATAAACCCTTCCGCGCGTTCTACAAGCCCCCGAGACCCGACTTTGAAGGACAAAAAACGTTTTTTTTGAAATTTTTTCTTTTCCTAAATTATCTATTTTGCGTATCTTGTGATTTGGCGTTTTGAGGGCGCGCAACAGTTTTCGGCGTTGAAACGCAACGGTGGCGGGCGACGAAAAAAGCCGCGCGACGGCGAGTCGGCGGCTTGGCGAAAAGGTCGGTCGGAACGCGTCGCGACGTCCTTATATATTAATAGCGGCGGCGCAAGGGAGCGCGTCGAGCGTCAAACGACGCGAATCGGATCGCTTTCTTTGTCGCTTGCTTTGACGGAGAGTTCCGGGAATTTGCGGGCGATTCGGTCGGCGAGGATGCAGGCGGCGAAGCGTTCGGTCGCGTAATGACCGGCGAGAATTAGGCCGAGACCGCGAGCGCGGGCTTCAAGGCAAGCGTGAAAGCGCGCTTCGCCGAGGAGGAGCGCGTCGGCGCCCGCGTCGACGGCGTTTCCGACGAAATCGTCCGCCGCGCCGCAACCGATCGCGACGTTGCGAATCGGCTTTTGGGCGTCGCCGACCGCCAAAAGCGTCGGGATTTGCAACATATCTTTGACTTGTTCGATCAACGCGGCGAAGGTCGTCGGCTTTTCGCAACGTCCGATTCGACCGGTTCCGAGGAGGGGCGCGGCGCCGTCCGATTTCGCGCCTTTCGTCGGGAAATCTTGCGCGACTTCGGCGGCGACGCTCGGTTCGAGCCCGTCGAGCGCGTCGCGAGACGCCGGAATCGTTCCCGGAATCAGCGGGCGAACGTCGAGGAGGCCGAGCCCGGCGGCGAGTTGGCGATTAATGCCGAAAAACGCCGAGTCGTGCGCGGTGTGCGGACTGTAAACGGCGATTCGCGCGCCCATCAACTTCGAGAGAATTTCGCCGTCGGTTGTGTCGAACGTCCAACGTTTCGCGGCGCGGAACGGGAACGGATGGTGCGAAACGACGCAGTCGACGCCGGTCGCGACCGCTTCGTCGACGACGGCGCGATCGATCGTCAAGCAGGTAAGAACGCGCTTGATTTCGCGGCGACGGTCGCCGACGAGAAGGCCGACGTTGTCCCAACTTTCGGCGAGTTCAAGCGGGAAAATTTTCTCCAAAAATTCGACCAACGTTTGCAGCTTCATAAGCGTTCCTCGACGGCGGGACGTTAAAATAGGTTGATTGGCAAAACTAGGACGCGACGCAAATCGAGTCGGCGTCGCTTTTAATTTTAAGCGAAACGCGTCCGGTTGACAAGCCGACGCGCCCTTATTATAATGAAGTTCGAACGAATCGCGGGAGCGTTCGAGCCGTTTTTGCCGCTTATGAGGGCGGAAAACGTCGGCGCGTCGCGTTTTTTTTGACGGACGAAAGTTAGACGATGCTAAAATTTTCTCGAACCGCGTTGGGACGATTGGGCCGGGCGGCGACGCTTGCGTTTTTCGCGGCGGCGTTGGCGGCGATTTTGCGTCCGGCGACCGAACCGGCGTTGCGCGACGGAGTCGTCGAGCGAGCGGCGGAGCGGCGAACGACCGACGGCGGCGAAGTTTGGGAAAGCGGCGGCGACTTTAACGGCGTTTTTCGCATTGAAACGGAGAAAAC
>JAGBDD010000140.1 GCA_017937685.1 Thermoguttaceae bacterium
ATCGGTTCCGGTCGAACGGTCGAGCCCTTGAAACACTTCGGGGGACGTCGGCGTCGGGCGCGGAACGCGACGCGGCGGCGCTTGCGGGCGGTCGAACGGAGGCGGCGGGGGCGGAATCGGCATTGCGTCGGCGGTTGAAAGCGGTTGAAAAGGGAAACGCCGTTCGTTTCGAACGACCGCGACGGGCGAAAGCGTTCGAAACGGCGAGTCGGGCGGAGCGTTTGAAACGATTGAGGCGATTAAAGCGGTTGAAGCGATTTTATCGGACGCCGAGTTCGCGACTGCGAGCCGTCGCGCGGTCGACCGCTTCGATCAGCGCGGAACGGAATCCCCGTTCTTCGAGCGCGGCGACGCCGGCGATCGTCGTTCCGGCGGGGCTGGTAACGGCGTCTTTCAGCTCGCCCGGGTGTTTGCGGGTTTGCAGGAACATTTCGGCGCCCCCTTTGAGCGTTTGCGCGGCGAGTTCGAGCGCGATCGGACGGGGAAGACCCGCCTTCACTCCGCCGTCGGCGAGCGCCTCCAAGGCGAGGTAAACGAACGCCGGGCCGGAACCGGAAAGGCCGGTAACGGCGTCGAGTTGGCTTTCGGCGAGTTCAAACGCGGAGCCGACCGAGCGGAGCAACTCGCCGACGACGGCGCCGTCCTCCGGCGTCGCGTTTTGAGAGCGAGCGAACCCCGCCGCGCCCGCGCCGACGAGCGCCGGAGTATTCGGCATTACCCGAACAAGCCGAATTTCCGGAAAGAGCGCCGACTCAAAGTAAGAAATCGGGAGCCCGGCGGCGATCGAAACGAGGAGCTTGCTCGACGGCGCGTCGGAAAGCGCGGCGCGAACCGGCTCGAGCGCGGCGCTCATATACTGCGGTTTGACGGCGAAAAAGACGACGTCGGCCTTGGCGACCGTCTCGGCGGCGTCGGCGCAAACGGTCGCGCCGGTCGTCGAGGCGAAACGGGCGGCGGCGTCGGAGGAAACGTCGAATCCGAAAAGACGTTCCGGCGAAACGAGTCCGGCGCGGAGGAACCCGGAGGCGAGCGCGGTCGCCATTTGACCCAAACCAATGAAACCGATATTTCCGATGTTACACGCTGTTGTCATTATTACTATAGGGCCGTTCGAGCGGCCCGATTGGGGACGCGGCGACGAGCGGAGCGTCCGGGGGGGCGGCGGGAAAGGAAAGGAGACGACGACGGCGGACGGCGGCGAAAACGGGCCCCGTCGACGAGCAAATCGACGGCGCTCGGGCGCAAGCGGGACGCTTCGGCGTCGTCGAGCGAACGTTTTTCGACTTTTTTCGCCGGAAACGCCGGGAAATCGCGCGTCGGGGCGCGGTTCTCTCGCTCGGGGGCTTGGAAAATTCCGAAAGCGCGGTTATAATAAGGAAAAACGCGTTCGGCGTCGACGTCTTTTCTTAGATTATAATCGTTTCCGCTTTTTTTAAAAGTTGGAGACGACGGCGGACGCGGCGTTTTCTCCGATTTCTTGCGTTTTCGCCCGGAAAAGGGCGCGACGACGCTTGCGAAATTGGAGGCGGACGTTAAAATAGGAAAATTGGTTAAGATAAGCAGGGCGATTTGTCGCGATTAAATCGCAAAGAAAAAACGACCGGCGCGCCCCGACGTTCGACGGAACGGCGGGGGAGCGGCGGCGTTTCGATATATTGAGAAGAAAGGCGCCGATTATGTCGATTTTATCGTCGTTGGACTCGAAAAAAACGGAAACGCGTTCCGGCGTTGGAGGAACGAACGCCGCCGCGTCCGGAGGAACCGGCGGTTCGGGGAAAAAGCGCGAACCGGAGCCGTCGGCGTCCCTTTTCGAGCAAATTCGCGAAGTTTGCGAGTCGTTGGCGGTCGCGCTCTTTTTGGCGTTCCTCTTCAAGACGTTCGAAGCGGAGGCTTACGTCATCCCGACCGGCTCGATGGCCCCGACGTTAATGGGGCGGCATAAGGACGTCGTTTGCGACGAATGCGGTTTCCCGTTCCAGGTCAGCGCGAGCGAGGAGATGGACGGCGCCGCGAACGTTCGCAGCGGGCGGCACGTCGTCGCCGGAACTTGCCCGCAATGCGCGTTTACTCAATATTTCGGGGACGAAAATCCGAATCCGAAACAGGACGTCGGCGCGCCCTCCTTTACCGGCGACCGCATTCTCGTCAGCAAGTTGGAATTTGACCAACGCGATTTGGAGCGTTGGGACGTCTCCGTTTTCCGCTCGCCCGCCGACCCGAACATTAACTTCATTAAGCGAATCGTCGGGCTTCCGAACGAACGGCTCCGCGTCCAATACGGCGACCTTTTCGTTCAACCGCTCGACGAAGCGGAGATCGCGGCGGCGGACGGAAGCGGGAAGGGGGGCGGCGCGAACGTTTCGACGGGGAACGGCGCGAACGAAATGACGCCGGACGTCGACCTCTCCGACGCGTTTGCGACCGGCGACGCGGCGAACGGCGTCGGAAGCGAAAGCGAAACGGCGGCGGCAGCGGCGGGCGCGCCGTTCGAGATCGCTCGCAAAGATTGGCGATATTTGCGGCAAATTTTGCAAACTGTTTGCGACGCTGATTATTCGGCGCCGAAATTAACCGCGCTTGGTTGGCCGGAACCTTGGACGGACGACTTGGCGGCGCGGAACGAAGGCGTCGCCGGTTGGACGGGATTCGGCGAAGCGGGCGCGCGCGGCTTCCGATTCGACGGCGCCCCGGTCAAAACGGAGACGCGGGAGACGCTGCGACTCGGGACGGAGGCGAACGTTGCGCCGGTCGCGCCGGAGGACGTCGAAACGAGTTGGATGCGGTACCGTCGCGTCGTTCCGTCGTCGACCGATTGGTTCTATTTGACGACCGGCAAGCTCCCGCCGGAGGTCGAGCGGAGCGGCGTCGTCGCGAACAATCCGCGCCTTATCGACGACTTTTCCGGTTATAACGCCGGAATTTCCCGATTCGCGGAGTCGAACCGCGCGACCGGGGTTTATCAATGGGCGAACGACGGAACCGACGACTTTGCGGAGTACGCGCGCCAACTCGCCGATCCGAACGTCGACGGCGGAAGCCGAATCGTTTGCGCGAAAAATCCGGACGGCTTCGGGTACAACTGGGTCGGCGACTTGGCCGTTTCTTGTCGGTTGACGGTCGAAAAGAACGCGTCGCCCGACGACCGAATTTTGTTCGACTTGGTTCGCGGCGGCGTCGTTTTCCGTTGCGCGGTCGACCCGAGCGCTTCGACGGCGACGCTGTCGATTCCGGGCGTTCCGGAGTTCCAGCCGACGACGGCGCAATGCCCGGTCGCGGTCGGAAAAACGGTCGATTTCGTCTTTTTGAACGTCGACGAAGAGATGCGCGTCGTTGTCGACGGAACGGAACTCGACTTCCCGAGCGTCGACGGCGCCGACGGAACGACCGTCGCGGCGACCGGGGGCGGACGATACTCCGCGCTTGCGACGCCGAATCCGGAAACGGGCGTCGCGCCGCTGCCGC
>JAGBDD010000141.1 GCA_017937685.1 Thermoguttaceae bacterium
CAAAGACCACCTGCACGCCGTCGCGCAAGCGCCGGGTTCGGAAGTCCAAATGGGCGCCGAGGCTATGCCGCAACAATTCTAATTCCGAGGCGAACGTCGAACGGAAGTTCGCGGGCGTCGCTTGAATCGACCGAATAGAAAACGGGAGGCTCGAAAGGGCTTTCCGTTTTTTTTGCGTTTCTTGGAAATCGGCGAGTTTCGTTCCGTCTAACTTCTACGAAACGCCTAACTTCCGACAAATTTTTCGGCGCGACCGTTAATTTTGCGTTCCGTTCCGCCTCCGCAAAAATTTTATCGCATTTTCTTGCAAAAACGTTTGACTTGCGACGCCGCGCCGGTTAAAATCAAAAAACAAGAAATCGGATTCGATTTCGTTTGTTTTTATTCGCGTCGTTCCGTTCCGACGCGTTTCGTCGATTTTTTTTAGTCGAGGTCGTTTTATGTCGCGCAAAATTTCTCGTCTTGGCGGTTTTACACTCGTCGAATTGTTGGTCGTTATCGCGATTATCGGTATTTTGATCGGGCTCCTTCTCCCGGCGGTTCAAGCGGCTCGCGAAGCCGCGCGTCGGATGCAATGCACGAACAACCTGAAACAGCTCGCTTTGGCGATCCAAAACTACAACGACGCGCACGGCAAGCTCCCCGGTTTCGGGTTCGGGCTCAACGACAACCAAACGCCGGTCGCGAGCATGCTCCCCTTCATCGAACAGTCGGCCCGCTACGACGCCATTTACGCGCCGTCGGACAACGTTCAAGATTACGACCCGTACCGCGGCGACGAACGTTGGAACGGTATCCTGACCGCGTTCCTCTGCCCGTCGGACGGCGCCGCCGGTTCCGCTAGCGACGATAAACCGTCGCCGATCAACTACTGCTTCAGCAAAGCCGACTATATCGCGGGCGGTTACGGCGTTTGGGGGAACACGCGCTCGCCGTTCGGTTTGCGTCAACGCTCCGACGAATACAAAGACACCGACTGGGGCGGCGGGAGTTACGCGATGAGCGCGATCACCGACGGCACGAGCAACACCGTCGCGCTGAGCGAACGCGTCGCCAGCCCGAACGAATTCGGTTCCGAAAAACGCTCGATTAAGGGCGGTTTCGCGAACAATTCCAGCGCTTGGTCGATTCTTCCGAACGCCTGCCTTGCGAAACGCGGGAACGGGAACGAATACGCCGAGGGCGTCGCGACCGTCGGCGGAAGCGGCGAAAACGCTTACTATTACACGAACAATAACGCGATGTTCCAAACGATTTTGCCGCCGAATTCGCCGAGTTGCGCCGGGAACGCGACCTTCACGCAACCCGTTTACGTTCCGCCGACCAGCAACCACAGCGGCGGCGTCAACGCCGCGATGTGCGACGGTTCCGTCCGCTTCATTAGCGACACGATCTCCTGCGAAACCCCCGGAACAAGCGGCCTCGCCGGTTGGTACAAATATTGGGGTTACGCGACCGGCAAGTCCCCGTTCGGCGTTTGGGGCGCTCTTGGAACGATGAACGCCGGCGAAACCGAAACGCTTTAACGGCGCGTTACGCAATCGCAACGCTAAAGAAATAAGGAGGCTAAAATGAAAAAACTCGCGTTGGCGCTCGTCGCGGCGCTTTGTTGTTCGCTCGTCGGCGCCGGTCTCGTCGGCTGCTCGAAAGCGCGAATCAAAGGACTCGTTCCGGTCGAGGGCGTCGTTACGTTGAACGGCGAGCCGGTTTCCGGCGCGACGGTTATGTTCGCCCCGAAAAAACACGACCCGTCGCGACCGAAAGGAAGCGCGCAAGCCGTTACCGACGCGTCCGGCAAGTTCAAAATGTCGACGCTCGACCCCGGCGACGGCGTTTTCCCGGGCGATTATTACGTTACCGTTACGAAAGACCGCGTCGAAGGCGGGTTGTCGCTCGAAGAGGTGAAACGTCGCCGCGAAAACCCGGACGCCGCCGACGAACCGGAACCGGAGCAAACGCTCGTTCGCGAACTCCCCGATCAATACGCCGATATTAACTCGTCCGGCCTCGACCAAACGATTCCCGCCGAAGGAAATAAAAACCTCGAACTCGCGCTCGAAGGCGAAGTCGACGCGACCCCGCGCCCGATGAACTCCGGTCGCGGCGCCGGGCCCGGTATGCGCTAATCGCGAACGCCAAACGGCGAACCGAACAAAACTCGTCGAAAGTTTCCCAACTGAAACGGAAAGTCGGAAAAGACTTTCCGTTTTTTTTTGTTAAAAATTGGAAAAAACTCTTCTTTTTTGTTGATTTTCCGGAAGCCGTTCGATATACTTTCGTTATACGACGTCGAAAGTCGCGCTTTTTTTGCGTTTTGGCGTCGCGTCCGAAACCGCGGGCTTTATCCCGTTCGAAGCGGTTTCGGGTTTTGTCGTCGATTTACTTTCCTAATAATTTAAGAAAGGGATGTGTTATGAAGTCGCCCAAAATGTTAAAATGGGGGGGGGGGGGCAAGAAAAACCGTTTAGGTTTCACCCTCGTCGAACTTCTCGTCGTCATCGCCATCATCGGTATCTTGATCGGTCTTCTTCTCCCGGCGGTTCAAGCGGCTCGCGAGGCCGCGCGTCGGATGCAATGCACGAACAAACTGAAGCAAATCGGCCTCGGTCTCCAAAACTACGCCGACGCGAACGACGGCTACTTCCCGGCCGGTTGCGGCAAGTTCGCGAAACATGCGGTTCCTTGGGCCAACACGAGTTGCTTCGTGATGCTTTGTCCTTACGTCGAAGAGTCGGCGCGCTACACGCAAATTCTCGCGACGGGCGGCAACCCGATGAGCAACCAAAACGCCGCCTACAAAGACGCGCCGGACTACCTGATTTGCCCGAGCGAAGCGAATCCGGACGGCGACTGGCGCAGCAACTACTGCGCGTCTTACGCCGACTGGCCGGACACGTTCCCCGCCGGGCACGTTTCGGTCGTTATGTCGTCGAGCCACGGAAATTACAACGATTACTGTTTCAATCCGCGCGCTCCGTTCATCAGCGGTCTGAAATTCGTCAAAATGTCGGCGATCACCGACGGTTTGAGCAACACGGTCGGTTTCTCGGAACGCGTTATCGCTTCCGGTAAAAACTCGATCAAAGGTTCGATCGCGCTGAGCGGTATCAGCAGTTCGGACGGCAAGCGTCCCGCGTCCGGTTGGAGCCCGAGCGTCTGCGCCGCGTTGCGCGACTCGCAAACGCCGGGTCTGTTGCAATCCGGCGTTTCCCGTTCCGACACTTGGACCGGTTGCCAATGGGCCGACGGTCGCGTCCAGTTCACCGGTTTCAACACGATTCTCCCGCCGAACTCG
>JAGBDD010000142.1 GCA_017937685.1 Thermoguttaceae bacterium
ACGTCGGCTTGAAACCGGTTGTTCCGCCGAAGCGTAACCGACGCAATCCTTGGCGTTACAACAAAAAACTTTACAAACGACGAAACGAAGTCGAGCGTTTCTTTCGTCGTATCAAGGACTTCCGTCGAATCGCAACGCGTTGCGACAAACTTGACGTTATGTTTTCGGCGTTTTTAAACTTTGTCGCAATCGTTATTTTACTTAATCGTTAATGGCAACACGCCCTAAAACAACGAAACCGCCGTGTTCGCCGGACGCGCAAGACGAAGCCCAAAGTTTGATTACCGTCGACGATTTCGACATTCCCGCGTTGCGCGAGGACGCCGAAAATTCGGAAGAAAAAACTCGGAATTCACCGCGCAAAATCAGGAATGACAAGTCGTTACGGAAACCGTTCCCGAAATCTGTTATCCGCTCCCGTCCCCGCCCCTGCGACGGCGAATGAAAAGAAAATACTCTCGCTCGAACCGCTCGGCCTCCTCCGCTCCCCCGACGTCAAACGAAACGGCGTTCCGAGGTCGCAACCCCAACAAGTTGGCCTGCGAAGGCGTCCTCGATTGCAATCTTCGCGACCAACGGCAAAACGCGACCCGCAAGAACCGGAATTAAATCCGGAGCCGCCGGAGAAAAAACGCTCGGGGCCGCTCGAACGTTTCCTCGACGACAAGCCGCAAGAGTCGTTAGACGCGATTAACTCGTTAATCGAAGAGATGTTGCAAGAAATCAAAACGTCGATCGAAGCAAACGCGCGAACGCTTGTCGCGCAGATATTTTGGCTGGCCGTCGCGGCGGAATTAACCGCGTCTCTTATTACGTTAACGCTTGTCAAAGCGGCGTTTCCGTTTATTAAATGGATACTGCGAAAGATTTTAAACGGAATCCGCGACGCGAAGTTTATCCAAGCGTTCAACGCCGAGTTGCAAACGACGACGCAAGAGGAACCGAAACACGACGCAACGTCTAAAGCGCGCCTCGTTTATCGCCGCTCGTTACGTTGGCGCCCCCGTTTTGTAAGCGTTTCCGTATTTTCCCGTCGGAAGCGGCGAAGCGCCCCCCGGGCCGTCGTAATTAACACGAAAAAATTTCTCGTTTTTTCCTTGAAAATCGCTCTCAAAAGCGGTATACTGAATAGCGTCGCGGCGGCGCGACCGATCCCCAACGCGCCGAACGCTCCAACGGCAAGCGCGAACCGCTCGACCGCCAACCCGGTTTCGCCGAGCGCGACGCAACGCAACTGTCTCCAACGAAACGACTTAACGTTTTCAAGGAAGCCCAATGAAATACGAATGCAACGACCCGCGCGTTCCGTCGAATCAAGCGACCGACAAAGACTTCATTCGGTCTTGCCTAAAACTCGGCGACGTCTTCGAAATTTCCACCGATCGTTATTGCGAGTTTCGCCCCGGATACTTTGAAGGCTGGATGGTTTGGGAAACCGAATCCGTTGTTTCGCCTCGCGGTTATGTTTACGGACAAGTCGTTTACGAAATTCTGCTCCCCGACTGGAACGAAGGCCGACGTCGCCAACTCCTCCGCCTGTTTGAAGGTTCGTTCGCCGAACCGCAGGAAATGCAAGACGTTTTGCGCTTGCCGACGCAGTTTCACGCGTATGTCGGCCATTTTCTTCTCAGTCGCCTTCGAACCGACGATATTTTGCGCGTCGTTGGAAACGTCGAGCCGCCGGAACGTTACCGCGAACCGCCGACGACGAAGCGTTGCGAATTTCACAAGCCTTGGAAACAAAAGATTTGGACGGTCGGAACGAACGTTTACGCGCCGGAGGGCCCGGAACGTCGCACCGTCGGTCCAATTCTTCCCGACGAATACAAAAATTGCCCCGACGGCGAAACATTTTTAAGCTGTCGCGGGTGCGCCGAAGTTTTGAGCCGTTGGGAAACGGGTTGGACGGATTCCAGCGATACGGAGCCGACGCCGCCGGAGCAAGTCGTTCCGCACGAGGAGCCGAATTGGGCGGATTGGGATGCAATTAGCGAATGGCGAAAAGCTGAAATACGGTGGGAAAATTATCATAATGAAAATTTCCCTTACTCGCTCGTCGATCCTTGGAAGATTGTTCCGAAGCAGCAAGCCCAAAAGCGTCGCAACTCGATTAAAAAACCGCTGTTGCAACTTTTGAACGAGTTCGACCGAATCGCGCGAACCTACGAGGAAATCGGCGATACGGACGTTCGGGAGCAAATCCGCGACGCGCTAAACGACGGTTACGTAATGCCTAAGGACGGTTTCGAACTCCCCGAGACGTTCGGAATGTTCGAGCCGGACGGCGACGCGCAAGTCGGCGCCGCGTTGCGCCAATTCCTCGCCGCCGCGAACAAAATCGCCGCGCAACGCAAAAACCTGCAAACCGCGAAAGGCCGCCTGCGCTCCATTCAAGACGAGAACGTAACGTCCGACGCCGGGACGCTTTACGACGAATACTGGGGATACGTCGACGAAGACGAGTTCGACGCCGAGTAACCGTCCCGACGCAACCGCCGCGCCCGACTCGACGCCGCGTTTGACGCCGCGTCGCTCGCTCGGTTTCGCCGAGTCGAGCCGCCTTAATAAAACAACGCAAGACTTTCAACGACGCGACTTCCAACGGTCGCCGCGTCTTTAACTTTAACCCGGAGTTTACACTATGAAACGCGCCCGTTCGCAACGTTCGCTCCTGCAAACGCTCGTCCTTTCGACCGCTCTTTGCGCGCCGACGTTTTTCGCGTCGCCGACTTTCGCGCAAAGCGTCGCGCCGCCGAAGTTTGCGAAAATCGAATACGATCCGAATTATCTCCCGACCGACTCGAAACAAAACGAAATCGAAGCGACGCCGCTCGCCGAAATCCGCGCCAACTTCGCCGAACCGGGAAAAAATTTCGCGACCGGCCCCCTTTGGACTTGGAACGATCTCCTTACCGAGGAACAAGTTAGGCAAACGATGCGCGATCTCGCGTCGCAAGACGTCGAGCAAGTTTTCGTTCACCCGCGCCCGGGCCTTGCGACGCCGTATCTCTCCGACGATTGGTTCGCGCTTTGGGGCGCCGCGCTCGACGAAGCGAAAAAGCTCGATATGAACGTTTGGATTTACGACGAAAACTCTTATCCGTCGGGCTTTGCGGGCGGTTTCGTTCCATCTCTTATGCCGGAGTCGCGCGGCGTCGGGCTCGACACGCAGGCGCTCGATTCGCTCGTCGACAAAAACGGCAAATGGGCGGCGGGCGACAACGTAATTTACGTTCTTGAAGAACTTAGCGACGGTTCCGCTCGCGACCGCACCGCCGAAATTCTCGACGCGAAAAACGCCGACAAGCCGATTCCCGCCCGCGCCGCCGACGCCGAGCGTTGGGTCGTCGCCCGCCAACGCCTCGCCGGAGCGTCGCAATGGTACGGCGGCAAGACTTACGTCGATCTGATGCGACCCGGCGTCGTCGACGCGTTTATCGGCGTTACGCACGAGGCTTACCGCAAACGTTTCGGCGACGAGTTCGGCAAGCGCGTCCCCGGCGTCTTCACCGACGAACCGCAAATCACGCCCGCGGGCGGACTTTCGTGGACGCCGGACTTGCCGGAAGAGTTCAAAAAGCGTCGCGGATACGACCTCGTGTCGCGGCTTAATTCGCTCGAACGTCCGGTCGGCGACTGGAAAAAGGTTCGTTACGACTATTACCGAACCGCGCTCGAAGTCTTTATCGACCGTTGGCACAAGCCTTTAGCCGCCTACTGCGAGAAATACGACCTCGAGTATACCGGGCACGACTGGGAACACGGTTGGCCGGGCGCGAGCCACTGCCCGGACAATATGGCGACCGCGTTTTGGCGCCAACGCCCGACGATCGACCTCCTGATGAACACGTACAGTCGCGGGACGAACGCCCAATTCGGGAACGTCCGCTCCGGTCGCGAACTGATTTCCGCGGCGCGTCAAGCGGGCCGAAGTCGAACGCTCAGCGAGAATTACGGCGCGGGCGGTTACGACTTGCGCTTCGAGGATATGAAACGTCTCGGCGACTGGTCATACGCGGTCGGCGTCAATATGACCGACGAACACTTGTCTTACGTCTCGATTCGCGGCGCCCGCAAGCACGACCACCCGCAGACCTTCTCGTACCACTCCGACTGGTTCGAGCAATACGGCAAGATGGCGACGTATTGGAAACGCCTGTCGTATCTCCTTTCGCGCGGCGATCTTACGATCGATCGTTTCCTCCTCCTCGAACCGACGACGACCGCTTGGTTCTACCAACGCGACGCGGGCGCCGAAAACGGGAAACTCGGCAAAATCGGGAACGACTTCGCCAACCTGCTGAACCGTCTCGAAGCGTCGCAAGTCGATTACGACCTCGGGTCGGAAGATATTATTCAACGCGTCGGAAAGGTCGACGGCAAAACGTTTTGCGTCGGTTTCGCTCCGTATGAAACGGTCGTCTTGCCGCCGAATCTTGAAAACCTCAACGCGGAAACGCTCGAACTTTTGGCGACGTTCGTAACCAACGGCGGACGCTTGATTTCGCTCGACGCTCCGCTCGAACGTATCGACGGTTCGCTCGTCGCCGACTTGCCGCAAGACCTCCGCGACAAGTTCGCAACCGTCGCCGCGAAAACGGTTAAGCTCGATTACGACGCGTTGGTCGCCGAAGCCCGCGCCGCCGCGCCGCTCGCCGTTATTCCTAAAACCAACGCCGACAACATTTTCCACCTGACTCGCGAAACGGACGACGCGCTGATTCTCTTCCTTTGCAACATCGATATGAACGCCGCCGCAACCGGAACGCTCGAATTTTCGGACGCTTGGAGCGACGCCGGACTCGAACTTTTCGACCCGCAAACCGGCGAGCGTCAAGCGTTCAGCGGCCCCGACTTCGCGATTCCGCCCTGCGGTTCGCTGGCGCTCGTCGCGTCGAAGAAAATCGACAAAGCGCCGCAAGTCAAAAAAGCGGAAGCGTTCGTCGTCGATCCTTGGAAATTCGCCGATCGCGTCGACGTCAAAGCGTTGGGCGACAACGTGTTATCGCTCGACTATTTAACGCTGAAAACGCAAGGCAAAACGATTGAAAACGAATATTTTTACCGCGCCAACGCTTGGCTTTGGAAACAAAACGGCTTTCCTAAGTCGCCTTGGGACAACGGCGTGCAGTTCCGCGACGAACTGATCAAGCGCGAATTTCCGGAAGGAACCGGCTTCGAGGCGATTTATCGTTTCGAAAAGTCGGACGCGCAAATCGCCGACCTGCGTCTCGTTATCGAAACTCCCGAAATCTACGACGTTTACGTCAACGGTCAAAAAGTCGAGCGAATCGAAGGAGCTTGGAAATTCGACCGCGCGTTCGGAGTTTACGACGTCGCGTCGTCGGCGAAAACCGGAACGAACGAAATCCGCCTCGTCTCCGCGAAAATGACGCCGTTTAGCGAAATTTCGACTGCTTGGCTCGTCGGCGCGTTCTCGCTCGAACCGCGCGACGTCGGTTTCGCAATCGTCGCCGACAAAGGACTTAGCTTCAAAAACGCCAAAGCGAAAAAAACAATTCCGCGCGCTTCGAACGGTCTCGAAGGCGTTTCTTGGCTCTCGGCCGGCGTCGATTTCCACGGCGCCGGAGACGACCGCGCCCCGTCGATTTCGTTCGCGTTCCCGAAAAACGTCGATATCTCCGGCGTTCGGATTTGGAACTACTGCGAGCGCAACCTCGAAACCCGCGGCGTCAAAGCGTTTACGATCGACGGCGTCGGCGGTTTCGAACTGAAACGCGGCGACGGAACGGCGCAAACGCTCGAATTCAGCAAAACGTTGCAAGTCAAAGCGGGCCAACCGGTTAAGTTCAATATCCGTTCCAACTGGAACGGGCTTTCTTACCCGCTTCCCGCCGACTTCAAAGGCACGACGGAGCGCAACGTCGACAACGGCTTCGTCGGCCTCGCCGAAGTTCAGTTCCTAACCCGCGCCGCCGACGGAACGCTCCAACCCGTCGACGCGCAACCGGTTGCGACCGCGTCGAGCGAACTCGCTTTCCGCTCGCACGA
>JAGBDD010000001.1 GCA_017937685.1 Thermoguttaceae bacterium
CCTGCGCGCCCTGCGCGGGGTGCGGCGCGACGACAGCCGCCGCGACCTCTTTCGATTGCCTCCGACAACTAGCAGGGTTAAAACGCCTATTTTCAACGGTTTAAACACAAGTCGCTTAACGTCTCGACTTGCGAATTAAATTGTTGCGGTCAAAGCGTTTGCGGCGCGTTAAGCGTTCCGGTCGGTTCCGATAGATTCCAGTTGATTCCGATAGGTTCCGCAACCACTTTTGCAACCGCGTCGATTTGGGGTCGGGGTTCCGAAACGGCGGATTTCCTTTAACCCCGTCGGGGTTCCTGCGTCGGGAATTTTGCCGACGCCGCGTCGTTTTAAAGGTAAAACTACGTCGTGCCATACGTTGTTTTTTGTCGTTAAAACGATACGGCGTCATACGTCGCCCTTGATCGCCTTTTCGAAGTCCGATTCCAGCAAATGCAAGTAATGGTTCTGCGCCGTGCGAGTCGAATGTCCAATCCACGCCGACTCCGTAAGCTCGCCGAACTCGCGGTAAATCTCGTTCGCGCAGCTCGACCTCAGATTCTGAATCAGCCGTTCCCAAAGCGGGACGCCCGCCTTCATTATCATTTGACGGATTGCGCTGTACGTCGAGTTTGACGTGTATCTCGTCGCGATTAACCCGGTCGACTTGACGCCTTTCTGAGAACGAAGCGTTTCAAGTTGTCGCCTAAGCTCGGTAAACAACGGGATGACGCGTCGGTCTTTCCCGCTCTTCGCCGTCTTGGGCGAGCGCACGGTAAAACGCTCCCCTTCCCAATCGACGTTTTCCCATCGCGCTTCGAACGCTTCCGAAAAGCGCAGCCCGCCGATTCGATAAAGGGCGAACAAAGCGCGAAGTTCCGCGTCGTCGCAAAACGCCGAGACCCGCCAATAAACGTCCAACGGAACAAAATGCTCCTTCGACTTGTTGATGAACGAGCCTTTCGGAATTTGCGCAAACGGATTCTTTGCAACGAGTTCCATCGTCATGCCCCACGAATAAACGCGCGCCATCGCCTTCAAAATTCCCGTTCGAGTCGGCGGCGAAACCGTCTTGTCCAACTCGGTTTTCAGTCGCGTCGCGTCGGCGACGGACAGCTGATCGGCGAGAACGTTGAAGTCCAAATGACGCTCCGCCTGTTGAAACTTGAGTTTCTTACCGCGAACCGTCGACGGCTTCAAGGACGGCGCCTCCGCTTCCAAATAGAGTTCGGTCAACTCGTTCAACGTCAACTGTTTAGATACGGCGATCAAGCCGGCGCGTCCAAGTCGTTGACGGAAGTCTTCATCGAGGTTTTCGACCCAATTCAAAACGCGACGCTCCGGCGTCGTTCCGTATTCGACCGCGGCGATCAGCGAATCGATGAAGAAACTCAGTTCGTGCGCGACGCGCTTGGGATTCTTAACGCCGAGGAAAACCGAACGCCGCCGACCTTTGAGGATAAATTGGATAAGGTAAGCGCTTTTCCCATTCTTGCGTTTTCTTTCTTGCAAACTCGCCATAAACTACCTCTCTTTCCATAAAAAAGGCGGTCGCAGAAAGGTTGCAACCGCCAGTATAAACCGAAATTAATCGTTTGTCAAGCGTTTTTCTTTCCGTCGTCGGAGTAGAAACGTCGACAAAACGCCGCCGAAGAACGTCTCCCCCGAACATTGCGCAATATAACGCAAAAGGAATGTTTGAAAAGAGTTAAGTTAAATGGAATCCGATTTACAGCCGCCGATTTTCCCGCCTTCCGCCCGCCGTCCGACAAAGCGATCGCCGAGCCGAACCGCCGTTAAGCGAAACGCCCGAGGCAAGCGGAACCAAACGTTCCCCCAAAACGCCTTAGACGCAGCCGCGACCTTCCCTTCCCCGCCAAAAGCTAAAATCTTCGCCGAACGTCAAGCGTATTTCAGCGACATTCCGCCTTAACGCTTGCCCGTCGCTCCCGTCGACGACGTTATGTCCCAACGACTTACCGTCGCGACAAGACGCTCGCCGAGGAAACGCTTGGACAAGCAAGCCCCAGGCGTCAAAACCTTGCTCTTAAATATTGACAAAAAACGCGCGAAGATTACAATAAAAACAACGTCGCGTAATTAAGAACGGAAAACGTTTTCGGCACAGACGCAGGCTTGTTTGCCCACCGCCGCTATTTTCAAATTCTCGTTTGGATACGAAAATGAAAGCTAAAAAAAGCGATAACACCCTTTCTCGCGAGCGTTTGTCGCCGCCTAAAATCAACCTCGCGCGTTTGGGCAAGTCGTCGGACTTGGATCCGCTTACCCTTGTTCAAAATTTGAGCCCCGACGAATTCGAAATTTTTGTTTACGAGTGGTTGCTCGCGTCGGAGCGTTACGATCGGGACGAAATCTATCGTCTGGGCGGCGCGGGCGATAAAGGACGCGATCTGTTGGCGCGCGACCTCGAAGGGAATCTGGAACAGTTTCAGTGCAAACGCTACAAAGAACCGCTAACCCCGACTCATATTTATTCCGAACTCGGGAAGTTATGTTACTACTCCTATCGCGGCGAAATCGAAACGCCTAAAACTTATTGGATCGTCGCTTCGCACGACGTCGGGTCAAAGTTGTGTGATTTGCTAAGGGAACCCGAAAAACTTAAAGCGCAATTATTAAAAAACTGGACGGCGCGTTGTCAAAAGAAAATTACCGACGGACGCAAAGTCGAGTTAACGGGCGATTTTCGCGATTACGTCGAGCGGTTCGACTTCTCCATCGTCAAAAGTAAACCGATTATGACGATCATTAACGAATATTGGCGGTCGCATTACCGTTATATTCGATTCGGCGGCGACCGACCGGAAAAGCCGAAACCGTTAACGCCGCCCGAACAAATCGCAGAGTCGGAGCCCCCCTATTTATACGCGTTACTCGAAGTTTGCAGGGAAAGCGGACGCCGCGAACTTCCGTTGTTCCAAATTGGAAAAACCGCGGAAATTCCCGAATATTTTCAACCTTTTATTGCCGAACAACGCGATTACTTTTATTCTTTCGAAACGATTCGGCGAGCGGTTCGCGACGCGTTCACCGAAAATAGCTACGGTTCCGTCGACGATTTATGCGATGCGATCTACGAAATTATTTTAACGACATATCGTCGAAAGTACGAAACGGGAAGACGCCGCCTTGACGAAACGTTAGATTGCGCCGCGAAAGCGACCAATTTGCAGACTTCCCCGTTATACTCCGATTTACGCTGGATAACGCCGCGCGAACAAAAAGGAATATGCCATCATTTAGTCAACGACAAACGCTTAAACGGTTGGGTGAACGCCGATGACGACCAATATTTTTAATCGCCCTCTCGAACTCGCTCTTCGCGCTATGCTCGTTGCGACTTGCGCGAAGCCGGGAACGCGTTTCTCGACGGAGCGTTTGGCTTATCTCGACTTCGTCGCGACTTACGGAAAAATTTTCAACGTCGCCGAACGCAACCTCCACGGCGACAATACTTTTTGTTTTGCCGAACTGTTGAATCGCGTCGTTCTTATGCGGAAAGCTCTCGCCCAAGCCGCCGCGCAATCTTACTTCGACTTCGTTCCGTCGGAAACCGCCGGTTTTCTCTTTTCGCTCTCGGCAAAAGGACGCGAATTTTGTTCGTCGTTAAACAACGATTACGTCGAGCGTTACGTCGACGCGGTGCGACGGACGCTTCGACAATACAAAAATTTCGACGACTTCGAATTAGCGCAAACCGTTCGCGACCAAGCGTCGCGTTTTTAATTACCGAGGAATCGCAAGATGTATTGGTTCAAAGAGTTATCTGTTCAAAAAGACGGCGAAAAGAAATCTTTTATCTCTTTTCAACCCGGCCTTAATCTTATTTTAGGCCCGTCCGACACGGGTAAAACGTTAATCTTTCAATGCCTCGACTTTCTTTTGGGGGCGAGCGAACTCCCTAAGAGTCCCTTGCCTAGCTACGATTCAGTCGACGCCGTATTATCGACAAACGACGGTTCGCTTTCTATTTCGCGTTCGTCAAAGGCGGCTCGCTCGGAGTTATGCGTCGCCAACCAAGGCGAAAAATATCCGTACAAACAAATCGGCGCGTTTTGGTTTAAATTATTAGGCCTTTCTAACCCCGATATTCAAGTCATTGGCCAATCTAACGGCAAAAGAGAAAAGTTATCTTGGCGAAAGATAGTCAAACTTTTTGTCGTACGCAACCAACGTTTTTTAAGCGACTCGATCTTGACGTCGGAAATATTTGCAACGCCCGTCAATATTCGCGCGTTGTTCCTCTACCTCTTAACCCAAAATAATTTCGAATGCCAACGGTCTTCTCAAGAAGCCAACCTTCAAAACGCCGAACGATCGGGAAGACTTAAACGTACAAAAGACCTAATCGAGAAGTTGCGCGAGGAACTTCAAAATTTGCCAGACTATCCCGAATCGCTCGAAGAACTTCAAGCGCAAGTCGCCGACGAACTCGCGAAGTTAAATCGAGAGCTTGTCGAACGCCGTCAAGAAATCCGGAACTTTAATCGCCAATTGTACGCCAACGAACGCGAAATCGCTCAAAAAAGTTTGTCGCTCCGAAATTACGACGCGCTCGACGAGCAATACGAAGCCGATTTGCGAAGATTGAATTTGATCTTCGAAGGCGAATTTCATTCTTCGCGCGACCAAGCTAAGGGCCGTTGTCCTTTGTGCGAATCGGAAATCGAAGGATTTGGAGCCGACGCGCAACCCGACGCCGCCGACGCTCGTTTCGACCCGCAAAAATTAACAATTTTCATCGGGCCAAAATCGCAAGCCGGGTACGGACAAGGTTATTGTTCGTTTTTAAACGTCGCCCTATCCCTTGCCTTCGCGCGATTTTTGAAAAAGAGCGGCGGCAACGTTCCCAACGTTTTAATTTTCGATTCGCCGCTAACCCCCTTGTCGGAAGAATTGCAAACCGCCGAATCGCGTTCCTTGCAACGAGAACTACTTCATTTTTTACACGAAGTCGCCGTCGAGGACGGATTTCAAATCATCGTAACGGACGGAATCGACAAAAAAAGTTTATTCCGCCGGAGCTTTTCCCGTCGATTAACGTCGTCGAATTTCGCGGCGCGAACGCGCAAGGCGAGGAACGCCGAGGCTTTTTGCCCGACGCTCCCCTTCCCGACGCTTCCGACGCCGAACGCTAGCCGGCGTTTTATCGAAAATTGCGTTAAACGTCTCTTCCCGACGCGTTGCAGAAAACCGCCGGGCCGCGTTTCGTTCGCTCGAACTCGACGCGGCCCGCGATTTTTCGGCAAACGACGTTAAAAGCCGAACGCGCCGAGGCTTTCTAATTCGTCGTCGGCCCAAACGTCGAGCGACTCGAAGGGGTCGCGACGTTTCGACTTGCGCGCCGCTTCATCGCCGACCAACGCCGCTTCGATCTCGCTCCAAACGTCGGCGCCGCAATCGGTTGCGAACTCGCCGCCGTCCAAAACGCTCGTCGATGCCGCCTCTTCAAACGCCGCGAACGCCGCGTCGAAACGCTCCGCCGCCGAAACCGCGTCCGGAAGCGACAACCGGTAACCGCCGCGACTCGCCGAGTCGAACGCCGTTTCGAAGGCCGTCCAAACCGCCGCCGCGTCGAGAGTTAACGCCTCAAAGCGAACGTCGGTCAAGTCAAACGACGGCGAATCGACGACGCAAACGCTTTCCGCCGCAACCGTCGCGCTCTCCTTCGTTTCGACGTTTAACGCGTCGAACGAAACGTCGGTCGAGTCAAACGCCGTCGAATCCGCGCCGCAAACGCTTTCCGCGTCGACGGTTAACGCTTCTGCCGCAACCGTCGCGCTCGCGACCGTTTCAAGCGTCGTTTGCGACGTCGCGCCGCTTCCGGCGACCTTGTGCGACGTCAAGGCGTAAACAACGTCGCTCCCGGCTCCGGTCGCGTCGAGCGCCGTCAGCGACACTTCGTAAACCGCGTCTTCGGCGGTCGGCGCGTAATAATGCCCAGCCGTCAGCGCGTCGCTAAGTTGCGCAAAATCGGACGTTTGCCCGTCGCCCCAATCGAACCGCCAATAGGTAATCGGCGCGCCGTCCGGCGTCGTCGCTTGCAGGTTCAGGCGCAAAATCGCCCCGTCGGCGCTACTCGACGTCGTTACTTTAAACGTCGGCGCCGTCGCGACAACGCGCAACGTCGCCGCAACGGTCGGGCCGAAAATCCCGTTCGCGTCGCGCGGTCGCATTCGAATCGTTCGTTCGCCGACGCCGAAGCCGAGTTCCTCGACCGACGTCCAGAATTCGGCGCCGCGTTCGATAAAGTTCGACGAAACCTCGACTTCCGAACCGCTCAAATCCCAGTAATACGTCCAGCCTTCGGGCGTTTCCCCGGTCGCGGCGAGGCAAAGCGCGCCGTTTTGCTCGACGACGTACTCCGTCGCGCCAAGTCGCGTAACGTCGGCGCCGATAATCTCGAACGTCGCGTCGACGCCGGCGCTCGAGTGTCCGACGTTGTCGTAAGCGACGATTTTAAAGACGTAACGTTCCGCCGACGCCAAAATCGTCGCGCTCGTTTCGGTCGTTCGTTCGAGCCAAAGCGAGTACGTTTCGCCGCCGTCGACCGAATAGTACGCGTCGTAACACGCGACGCCGGAGCCGACGTCGACGCCGCGCCACTCGACGGCGACCGTTCGCGTCTCTTCGTCGTAAAGAATATCGGCGATTTCGGCGGTCGGCGCGTCGGCGTCGACGGTGTTGTGCCACCAGTTCGTCGTGATCGACTCGTTCGCGTCGAAGACAATGGTCGCGTTCGTTTCCGGCTTCGTTCCGGTGGTCAGGCCGTCCTCGTACTTGACGACGAAGGAGACGTAACCCTCGCCGTTGCCGAGACTTTTGTCGTTCGGCGGCAGGAACCCGGCATAGGGGTCGGTCGGAAAATGGTCGGGCGTCGACGCAACGTAGCTTCGCAGGTACCACTTGACGTCGCCGGTCGCGGGATCGTACTCGACGGAAATTTGGATTTCCTCGCCGGTCGACTTCTGCTTGACGGTCCAAACGCCGTCGACGCAACCGACCGGCGCGTCGAAGACTTGGTTCCCGATCGCGACTTCCCGAAGCTCGAACGACGACAAATCGTAACCCGACGGAAGCGTCGACGTAATAAAGACTTCCTGCGCCGCCGCGGTCGCGGGCGACTTGTTCTCAAAGTAAATCCGGAAGCCGTGTTCGACGTTCGGGTCGGCGTTCGTCCAGTTCGGCGTGGTAATCACGAGGAACGGATCCGCCCCCTCGACGCCCTCGTTCGCGTCGACCGTAACGCAGTCGAACCCAACCGGCCCCCGCGTCTCGTTCGGGTCGCACGATTGCGGCATTTGCGTTTGCGCGTCGTCGAGAGGACGCATCATATCGTGATCCGACTCGGGCATGTCATCGTAATAGTGTTCTCCCTCTTCCTCTTCCACCGTGGGTTCCTTGGGTATTTCCCATTCGTAATTTTTCCACCAATCGCCAATAGCCTCCCCAAAATCTGCAATCGGCCCCCAGTTTCTATAAATTAACTCTTCGCATATCCCGTTGGCCGCACCGCTAATTGTCGGAATAACCCACGGCATCCCAACTGCCGTCAGCGTCGGAGTGAGCGCGAGAGTAGCGCCCACTCCACAAGTCCAACCAGCGAGTTTAGCCCCTAATTTTTGTTTAGGAGTTCCTTCTTTTCTTTCGCCTGCTAAACCAACTATAGCATCTTGGACAACCTTTTTGGTAGCCGCTTTTATTGGAAACGCCACAGCCTGTTTTTTTGCCCAATCCTTTGTTTTCCCTCCCCACCCCTGGGCTACCTCTTTTACCTCTTCGTTTCCGCTCGGGTCAATCGCGGTGGTAACGGCGTTACCGCAGTAGCGGTAGAGGTTTGCGTCGCCGGCGTTGTAGCCTAGCGGGTCTTCGGAGACGAAGCGACCGGTCGCGGCGTCGTACCAGCGGGCGCGCATTTGGACGAGTTCCGACGAAACGCCGGTCATAATGCCTTGCGTTCCAACGAATTGGAACGGCGTGTCAACCGTCTCCGTCGCGGCGAGGACGGCGCCGTGTTGGTCGTATGCGTAACGGTTCAGCGTTTCGCCGTTCGGGCCGGTCAGCGCGGCGGTCGAGCCGAGCGCGTCCGAAGCGTAAATCGCCGTCGTCCCGGCGCCGTCCGTTTGACCAACCAACGCCAAACCGTAAATATATTTCGCGACAAGGTTTCCGTCGCCGTCGAAACTCGAAACGACCGAACTCAACGACGCGTTCGGATCGACCAAATACTCCGTTCGCTCGACGTTCCCCGCCGCGTCCGTTCGCGTTACGGCGATTAGCGCCCCGAAAACGTCGTACTCGTAATCCCAACGCTCGCCGGTCGACGCGACGCAGGAGAGCATTTCCCCGCGCTGGTTCCAAACGTAGCTAAACGCTTCCGTCGCCGAGGTTTTCGACATCATGTTCCCGTTCGCGTCGTAAGCGTATTCGTAAACGCCGTCCGAAAGGAGCCGGTTCATATTGTCGTAAACATAAGTTTGCTCGACGCCGTCGATCTTCGACCAAACGCGGTTCCCCGCCGCGTCGTAAGCGAACTCGTAAGAACGGTTTGCGAGCGACGAACCGGCCGCCGCTTTAAACGTTGACGCCGTAATCTGCCCGGTCGCGTCGTAAGCGTAAGTCCAAACGCCGTCGAGCGTCGTCAGCGTTTGAACGAGGTCGAGCGCGTCGTAAGTATACGCGAACGAAGAAATTGCGTCGCCGTCGACGGTAAAGGTCGCTTTCGAGGTCAAACGGCTCAACGCGTCGTAAGCGTAAACCGTGTAAACGCCGTTCGACGCCTCTTCGCGACTCAGCCGCCCCTGCGCGTCGTAAGCGTAAACAGTTATCGCCGCGCCGTTTGCGTCGAGAACTTGCGAAAGCCGACCCTGCGCGTCGTAAGCGTAGCCGACGTAATAATCGCCGCCGTCCGAAACGGAAATTTGGCGTCCCAACGCGTCGTATTCGTACTCGAGGAAGCGTCCGGTCGCGTAAACGACTTTCGTCAAGCGATCGTGCGCGTCGTACGCAAGGGTCGTAACCGCGCCGTTTGCGTCGACGATGCGAACCGCGTTCCCCCGTTCGTCGTACTCGTAAGAAATCGCGTTTTCCTCGGTCGAATATTGCAACGACGTCATGTCGCCGTTTTCGGCGTATTCGTAAGAAACGGTCGCCCCGGCGCGGTCGGTCGACTGCGTCAGCGTTCCGTTGTCGGCGTAAATCCAACTCGACGACGTCCCGTCGACGCGCTCCCAAAGAGTTTGGTTCCCCGCCGCGTCGTATTCGAAGACGGAACTATTGCCGTTGCCGACGGTTAGCTTTGTCAAGAACGACTTCGCGTCGTACTCGAAACCGAGCGTCGAACCGTTCGCGTCGACCGAAAGAATCGCGTTCCCAGCGCCGTCGTACTCGTAACGCGTCGTATTCCCTTGCGCGTCGGTCGTTTCGAGAATCCGCCCGTCTTCGTCGTAAACGTAAACGGTCGTTCGGTTTAGCGCGTCGACCGATTTCGTCGGCGCTCCGTCGTCGTTGAGCCAAACGGTTCCCTGGTAAACGTCGCCGTCGAAAAGTTTGTACGATGTCGCGTCAATCCATTCGATGCGCGACGCGGAGCCGTCCGAGTTGACGACGCCGACCCGACGCCCAGTAGCGTCGTACTCGAAGCGACGCGTTGTACCGTCTGCGAACTCGATTTCCGACAAGGCGTTAAGCGCGCCGCCGGAATCGCCGTAACGGTAAGAAACCGCGCGCCCGGTCGGGCCGGTCGCTTTCGTCAGGTAGGCGCCGTTATATTCGTAAGTCGTTTTATCGCCGTTCGAATCGGCGACCGACGCGAGGCGCCCGTTTTGATACGCCAACGTCAGCGAGTTCCCCCAACCGTCGGCGACTTGCGTCAAAAGTCCTTTCGCGTCGTACTTTAGCTCGACCGCGTTGCCGTTGGCGTCGACGATTCGCGTCAAACGACCGTCGGCGTCGAAGAGCGCTTTCGTCCCGCCAAGTTCCGTCAACTCGAAGGTTCCGTCGGACGCGCGCAACAAAACGCCTTGGTCGTCTGTTCCGGTCGACGTCAAAATCGTCCCGGCGGCGCCGCGTCGCGACGGTTGGAACGCTCGCGTCGCCCCGCTCGGCGTGTCGACGTAAACCGTTCCGTCGTCGTTGCTTCGGAGCGAGTAATCCCAGTTATGACGCCAACCGCGCCCGAGCGGCGAGTCGAGGAAGCGGCCCGAGAGGTTCCCGAGGTAAACGCGTTGGAAGGTTAGCGACGAGGCGTCGGAGCCGCCCGCCGCGTCGACCGACGACGCCGGAATCGCGAAGGGCGAGAACGCGTCGAGCGCCCGAGCGAAAATCGTTTGCGTTAACTTGTCGACGTCGTTCGCTTCCCGACCGTTCGCCGACGCCGTCGCCGACGCGTCGACAAGCGCGGAAACATAGTCGCTCCAACAACTTCCGAACGTTTCGCTCGCCGACGCCCAAACGAGCGCCCATTCGTCGTCGGCCCAAGCGGCGCCGCGCGACGTCGTGAAACTTTCGCGGAGGCTCTTCTCCATTTCGGCGGCGTCGAGCGCGGTCGTCTCCGTCTTCTCGACCAAACTCAGCTCGAACTCGAACGACGCCGAGTCCCAAGGCTTGACCCAACCGCTCCAATAGACCGGGATTTCGAGCGTTTCGCCCGGGCCGAGGACGCCGTTGGATGCGCCGCTCGTCAGGAGCGAAATCGAACTCGCGAAGCCGTCCGGCATAAACGTCGAGAAATACGGGACTTGCGCTTGCGCCGCGTCGAGCGTCAGCATCGCGTTCCGTTCGCCGCGGTCGTTGCTCGCGGTCAGCGTTAGGAGCGCGGCGTCGACCGGCTTATCCGACGTGTTTTGAACGATTAACGTCGCTTGCGCCGTTCGATTGTTCGTCAACGACGCCTTGTCGCAAACTACGTAAGCGAGCAAATCCGCCCCGACCGCGACCGCTCGGGTTTGCGTTTTGTCCTTCGAAAGCGCCGTCAAGCGAAGACCGTTGACGTCGGAGTCGCCGAGCGTTACCGTCGTTTGCGACAAGGCGTCCGCGTCGACTGTTCCGAGCGTAAACGTCGTGTTCATCGGGAGATAGTCGAGCGAGAACCAACCGTTTTCGTCCGTTTCGAAGTAACGAACCCGCGTCGCGCCGTCCTCGGCAATCCAACGAGCGAAGAGCGTCGCGCCCGCAATCGGCTCGGCGTCGCGCGAATCTTCGAGATACCCGCTAATCGCCGACGCCGGTTCGCCGAGTTTCGTTTGCACCGCCAACGCGAACGCTTCTTGAGCGCTGTAATTCGTTTTACCGCGAGCGTTTAGATGAGACGCAGCCGCGACGAGCGCCTCGTGGTACTCGCGCCAAGTCGCAAAATACGTCGTATCGTCGAGCGGTTTGTCGGAACCATAATAAAGGCTGTTAAGGCTAATATTTACGTTCGCGTCCGCCTTGAAGTAGAACGTGATCTTCCCGGAATCGCCGTAAGCAAGCGTTTCCAGAACGCCGTTCCCAAGCCCGAGGACTTGCAGCGTGTTCGTCGCGTCGCTAAAATCTTCCGTTAACGAGAGTTGCGTTCCATCGTTCGCCGACAAAACGAAAATCGGCGCGAGCATATCGCCCGTCAAATTCGAATAGCTAATCGTTCCCTCGTAAACGCGCCCCGAGCGCACGGCGTCCGGCAGTTCGAGCGTCGCCGTCGGAGTCGCGCCGTTCGACTGCATAAGAACTTTCAGCAAAAGCGTTTGCTCACTGTTAAACGTCAAGAAGTAGTCGCGTTCGTTTTTAACGCGCACATAAAACGGCTCGGCGAAAGTCAATATCGCTTTCGTCGGCGAGACGACTTCGACGATCGGCGCGATGGAAACGGCGTTTTCCGCCCAAGAGCCCGCGTCGGTCGCTTCCAACGTCGCGCTCATCCCTGCGTAAAACCCTGTCCCGACGACGGTTATTCTCGTTCCGCCGCTTCCGTATTCTTCGCGAATCACGCCGTAGCTCCGCGCGCCGTCAACCGTCTCGCGTTCGAAACCGAAAACTCGGAACGCTTCATCTTCGAGCGTCAAGACGCCGAGCGTTTCCGCGTCGCTTGCGCGGACGCCGACGTAAACGTCGCGGTCAACGTTCGAGGCCGGAATACAAAGAACCGTCTCCCAAAGGGTTGCGTCGCCGACTCGTTCGCGCGACGTCGAAATCGCGTCGTTTTTATTTTCGTTCGGGAACGCGCCTTCGCCTAAATAAAGAACGACTTGACTCGCCGTCGAGTATTTAACATAATACGTCGTGTTCGCGGGAACGTACAGCTTGTAGTACTCGAGTTCCGTCGTCGACGCAAAGGTATCGGACGCAACGAGATATGGCACGCTAATCGTCGTTTTGACGTTCGCGGTTCGAACGTTGTTCGCGGTCGCGTCGCCTTCGAAGACGTCGCGGTTCGGGTTGACGCGGACGGCGAACGTCCACTCGCCCGCTTTAACGCTTTTCGGGATAGTAACTTGCGCGTAACTCGTTTGCAGGTCGCCCGCGCCGATCGCCGCCGAACGAAGGATCGTCGCGACCAAAATTTCGCGCCAGGACGCCGACACGAGGTAGATTTCGTCGCGCCAAGCGCCGGTCGCCGCAACGCTTCCGTTGTTGCGCGTCGTCCATTCGAGCGTTACCGTTTCGCCGATCGCGGCGCTCGTCGGCGCTTTCAAGTCGACCGGCTCCAAGTCGAGCGACGACGCGGCGCCGTCCGCGAACTCGTAGGCGCCAACGTCGACGTAAACGCCGTTCGCGTCGGGTGTTCCAGTCTTTCCCGAGTAATCGTCGGTAACGCGCGGCGTCCCGTCGGCGTCGGTCTCCGGAGCGAGCGTTCCGTCCGCCGCGTCGACGCAAGGCGAGCCCGCCGACAAGCGGTAATCGCCGTTCGCCGCGTCCCGGAAAAGCGGATTCGCCCAGATATTGCCGTTCGAACCGACCGCATAAAACGTTTGCGGCCCAGCTCCCTTCGGATTCCAAAAGAAACAGTTTTTCACCACGTTAGGACGCCCGAAACTTACGTCAAAAAACTCTAAGGAAACATTATAAAATATTGTATTATACAGCTGAGCGGCGCCCCCGCGCAGTCCTGTTGTAGAGTTTGCAACGACGCAATTTACGATTGTCGACGTCCCGCTATTCGGACGCAAGGCAATGGAAGATTCTTCAAAAATAGAGTTTTCCGCCCAAAACGTTCCACCGTTAACACGTACGGCGTCGTACTCCGTATAGGCGATTCTACTATTCTTAAATATTACATTACCGCCAGTTACGAACAATCCGCCTTGATTATTAGAATTGCTGCAATAACGAATTTCCACGCAATTAAGCCGCGCGTTGCCATTACAACGTATCTGCTTCCAGTCGCCCGGTTGCGGTTTGTAGCGCCCGTTATCCGCGTTCGTGTCGCCGCCGACCGCGTCGTCTTTGATCGACGTGAAGACAATCGGCGCCGCGGAAGTCCCTTCGGCGATTAGAGTTCCGCCCTTTTCGACGATTAGCGACTTCCCGGCGTCGAACTTCAAAATCGCGCCCGGCAGAATCGTCAGCGTAACGCCGCTCGGAACGGTTAGGTCGCCCGTAACGCGGTAAACTTGGCCGCCGAGCCACGTTTCGCTATTTTTCAACGTCCCGGAAGTCGTCGTTGTAACGTACTTAACCGTCGCCGTCGACGAAACTTGGAAGTTCCCCTGTCCCTTGAAATACGACGCTCCGTACTTCGCGACGGAGTTTTCGCCGTCCTTGTTCGTGTCGCCGCCGACCGCGTCGTCCTCGGCTCGGGTCAGCGTCGCGGCGTCGCCGACCGCAACCCCGGCGCCTTCTTGGGCGTAAATCGTCGCGCCGCGCCAGAACTTGACGACGGCTCCCTCTCCCAGGGTCAACGTCGCGCCGCTTGCGACGTCGAGTCGACCGACGACGAGATAAACTTTGCCCGCTTCCCAAGTCTCGTTTTCGTCGATAGTTCCGCGTTTGACGACGACGTTTTCGTCGTTGATAATCGTCGCGGCGATCGTCGCGCTTTTGAGAACGGCGTTATTTTCGTCGAAATATTCGACGATAAGCCGCCCGGCCCCGTCGTCGAACGACGTCGTGTCCCAAGCGAACTCGCCGGACACGCCGAACAAGCCTAGAACGCTCGACTTAGCGCCGGAAATCCAAGTCAACCGCAACGCGACCGCCTTGTCGAGCGTTTGTTTCCAACTTAACTCGACGACGCCGCGGAAAACGCCGCTTTGCGAAACATTGTCCACCACCTCCGATTCATACGCGCCGAGGTCGATCGTTTCGCCAATAAATCGCGATTTTCCGGCCAAATCCAACCCGTCTTCGGTCAGCCCGGCGTCCAACGCCAATTGCGCGTTCCCCTTATCGACCGCTTGCGAAAACGGCGCGAGACGATAGTCGTCGGAATTCGCGTCAAAAAGCGGCGCGCTCGCATCGTAAAGGTAGTTGTTTTCGCTAGTTGTAAAAGCATAAGAGGACAACGTAAAGTAGGCGTTCACGCTTCCGGATTCAACGTAAACATCGGCGCCGTTTACCGCGTCGTTTTCCACTACGATAGCGTTTTGTAGCGTCGCGGTTCCCGAATAGTTATAAATCCCGCCGCCATAAGCGGTTGCTTTTTGGGCGTTTTTGGGGTTTTCGGCCCGCGCTTCGTTGTTCGCGAACGTTACGTTCGTCGCGGTCGCCGTTCCGGCGTTGTAAATCGCGCCGCCATACGCGGCTACAGTTGCCGTCGAAGACGTCGCTTCCGCGACGTTGTCGACGATTTCGCCGTTGACCAGCGTTAACGTTCCGTTGTTGCGAATCGCGCCGCCGTAAGCCGTAGTAGAGCCCGACGCTTTATTCCCAGCAATCGTAAAGTCTGTCAACAAAAAAGCGCCTCTTCTATTGTAAATCGCGCCGCCCGAACTTGCTTGGTTATTTGTAAAGGTCGAATCGGTTACCGTTAGCGTTCCGCTCCATTCCGCGTAAATCGCGCCGCCCGAACTTGCTTGGTTATTTGTAAAGGTCGAATCGGCAATCGTTAGCAACGCGCCCTTCGAACTCGAAGAAGAATTGTAGGCGTAAACCGCGCCGCCGGAGCCCTCCCTCGCTTCGTTATTAGCAAAGCTCGAATTCATTATGGTTAAGTCGGCAGTAGAAACCGCGTAAATCGCGCCGCCCGCGCTCGCTTCGTTATTAGCAAAGCTCGAATTCATTATGGTTAAGTCGGCATTAGAAGACGCGTAAATCGCCCCACCGCGGATGGCGCCGACGGTTGCCCCATTAACTATTCTTCCGTTGACGAACTCGAAACCGTCGAACGAAACCGACGCTTCGGAATTAACCGTCGCAATGCGGCTCAGTTTTTTCGCGTCCAGCGCAAGGCCGACTTCCGGCGCGACAAACGTAAGGGATTTGTCGATAATGAGTTCCGCTCCGGCCAGCTCGATCGTCGTTTTTTTCGCGAAAATGGTCGTGTCGAAGGTGATCGTCGCGCCCGATTCGGCGTATTGAATCGCTTCGCGGAGCGAAATCAAGCCGTCGTAAGGATCGACGACGTCGAACGCGGTCGTTACGACCGTCGACGCCGTTTCCGCCTCGCCGACAAAGTCCGCTTGCGCAAACTCGTAAGCGCCTAAGTCGATACGATTCCCTTGTTTGCGCGGCGCTCCGTCGAGGTCGGTTTCCGGGACTTCCCAATACGCGAGCCCCGCGTCGACCGCCGGAGAGGCCGCCGTCAAACTAAAATCGCCGTTCGCCGCGTCGACGAAACCGGGGTCGAGCGGATTCGCCGCGTCGCCAAGAAGGGCGTAACCGCTAGCGTAAACGCCGTCGGCGCCGAACAGACCGGACGCGTCGCCGATCAACGAAACGCAAATCTTCGTTTCGCCGCCGTCGTGGAAAACGTCCGGCGCCGCGCCCGACGTCGAAACGTTTTTCGCGATAATCGAGTTGTAAAGTTCGAATTTTTGCGAGTTATTCGCAACGCCCCCGCCTTGACCGCCGGCGACGTTCCCCGCGACCGTCGCGTTATAAAAAGCGTATTTAACCGCATAAGAATTTGCCGCTAAATAAACTCCGCCGCCGTCCGTTTTCGCTTCGTTGTTCGCGATAAGGACGTTTAGCAACGTTCCGAACGTAAGATTTTGAGCGGCGCCTATTTCCGCGTAAATCCCGCCGCCGCTTGCGCTTGTCGACGCGTCCTCGACGCCGTTTTCGCCAATTACCACGATGTTGCCGACGATTTCGCCGTTCGCCAAGACCAGCTTTCCGCCGCGATGGTAAATCCCGCCGCCGCTTGCGCTAACTTTTTTGTTGTCGCTGAACGCTTTATTATTCGCAATACGGAAATCGGTCATCGTCGCAGAAACGGTATTACCGTCAAAAGCAATTCCGCCGCCCCGCAAACTTTGATTTCCGACAACGTTCACATTGGTCAACATTAAGACGTCGGCCATATTTAACGACGCTCCGTAATTCAACCCGCCGCCGTTATAACGCGCGACATTATCGTTAATCTCCGAATTGACAAGCGTTAATTTGCCGCCGGCAGCTATTCCACCCCCATTGTTGGAAGCAACGTTGTTTTTCACCTCCAGACCGTCGCAAAATAAATTACCTTCACCATAAAAACGGATGGCGCCGCCGTCGCGAGCGGTATTCGCCTTGAATTCCGAACCGCGAATTTCATTATCCGTCCCCGTTGCGTAAATCGCGCCGCCGTCGTATTCCGCGACGTTCTCGAAAAAACGCGAGTCGTAAACGCCGCTCGACGAAGCGGCAAGATAGATCGCGCCGCCGTAACGAGCGGTATTCGCCTTGAATTCCGAGCCGCTAATTACGCTCGTCGCGCCCGCGCAAATCGCCCCGCCGCGAGAGTTAGAAGCGGAACCGGACACTTCGTTGTTTTCAAACCCCGAATCGGCGACGGTTAACGACGCGTTTGAAGCGACGTAAATCGCCCCGCCCCCGGAGTAAGAAGCGGAAGCGGCCGCTTTATTGCCCGTAAAATCCGAATTGTCCACGGTTAACGACGCATTTTTGGCGACGTAAATCGCCCCGCCCCCGGAGTAAGAAGAGGAGCCGGCCGCTTCGTTGTTTTTAAAGCTCGAATCGACGACGGTTAACGACGCGTTTGAAGCGACGTAAATCGCGCCGCCCCCGGAATAAGAAGCGGAACCGGTCGCCAGCCCGCCGACAAAGGTAAAACCGTCGACGAAAACCGCTCCGGCGTCGGCGGCGATATTAATAATACGGCTCGCCCCCTTCGCGTCCAACACGAGCCCCGCTTCCGGCGCGACGAGCGCAAGTCTTTTGGTTAACGCCAGTTCCGTTCCGTTAAGCTCGATCGTCGCCCGTTCCGTGAAGACGGTCGAATCAAACGCGACGGTCGCGCCGACTTCCGCCGACTCGAGCGCTTCGCGGAACGAAAGAACGCCGTCGTTCGCGTCGACGACGTCGAGCGCCGTCGTTACCACCGTTAACGACGTTTCCGTCCAGTTGGAGTATTCAAACTCGCCGACGGCGCGCGCTCGATACTTAACGCCCGCCGCCGCGTCGCTTACGTCAAACGTCGTCGCGTTCGCCTCCGCGATTCCCAACGTTGTCCAAGTCGTTCCGTCGAGCGAACTTTCGACGACGTACCCCGTTTCGCCGTCGACGTCGTCCCAGGTCAGAACCGCCGTTTTCTTCGCCGTGTTCAACGCGTCGACCCGCAAATGCGTCGGAGTGTCCGGCGCCGTCGCCGCCGTTTCGACGGTCAACGAGTACTGCGTCGCGCCGCCGTGATACGGGTAAACGCGGACGTAGTACGTTCCCGCCGCGCGATTTTTCAGCGAAATACTTTTCTCGCCGATTTGACTGGTCGCGTCCGTAAGACGCGTTCCCTCGGCGTTGTAAAGCCCGAAATTTAAGTAATGTTTGCTGTAATCGTGTTCGTAAGAGAGGGTCAAACGGTCGTCCGCCGCGCCGACGGAAGGGATTTCAAACGAGAACCAGTCTTCGCCGTACTCGCCGCCCGCCGTTTGCGTTAAATTTTGGACGCAACCGGTCAAATCGCCGAGCGCGACCGCCGTCTCGCGCGTTCCGTTCGTCTCGATTTCGCCGACGGCAAACGCCGCGTTCGCCCAAATCGAGGTCAAAGCGCCGTTCGTCGCTCGCGCGCGGCAACGGACGACGGCGGCGTCGGGCAGATTCGTCAACGCGATCTCGTTCGCGTCGCCGGAGACGGAACCGACCGGGCTCCACGTCGCGCCCGCGTCAAGCGACAATTCGACTTCGCACTCGGTCGCGTCGGCGACGGCGTCCCAACGGAGCGTCGCGGTTTTCGTTTCCGCGTTGAAATTTTCGAGTTGCAATCCGCTCGGAACGCCGGGCAATTTCGCGCTCTCCGCGTCGGCGACGGCGAGGGACTCCGCGACCGCCGTCGTCGTTCCGGTTCCAAAGCCAATAACCGCAAAGGTCGCGACGCCCGACTCTTGCGCGTCGGCAAAGGCCGGAATTTCGAGCGCGCTTTCGTTATGCGTCGCCCATTCGCTTTGTTCGACCGCCGCGTCCGCCAACACGGCCAGCAACGCGCGTTCTTCCAAACATTCGAGCCGAGCCAAACGAGTCTTTTCGCCTTGCGGAACTTTGGAAACGCCGGCTTCGACGCCGAAGAACTTCCAAATCGCGCGCCGCTTTGCGACGCTCTTACAATCTCGACCGCTCATTTTCGCCTCCTTGGCTAACGGCATAATTATAGAAGAACAAGAGACTTGCAAGACGTTTTCCGAACGTCGCGACGATGGAATCGCTCCGGTCGGAAAGCCGACGATTATTTTACTTCTCGCTTTCTCCTTGTCAAGCATAAATTCAAGCGCGCGTCTCACTTTTTCAAAATTTGCAAGAAAAAACAAATTGCAAGGCTATATTCTTGCCGCCTCCCGCCGCTCGGCGTGTTCTAACGCGCGAAACGTCGCCGAAAAGCGTTTAATATTTGCGCTTCCGTTGAAAAGAAACGGTTTGCCGCACGATTGTTTCACGCGTTCAAATTTTGAGTCGCCGACGAAACTTCGGAACGCGAACGCTTCACATGAACAAACACGGTTTCGCACGCACTCTCCAGCGATGTAGCGCACACGACGTCGCGCGGCGCTTCGAGAAGCAACTTCGCTTGGTCCCTTGGAATTCCTCGACGTAAAACGCTTTCTTCTCGCCGATTAAAATCGCTTCGCCGGGTTTTCTTGTCAACGATAACATTCCAGTTTCCTTTCAATTCAATTTGAAATGCGATCCCAAATGCAAGTCGGGTTTACCCGGCGCGGCGTCGAATTCTTCCTCGGTAATCTTGCTGTCCGTTTCAACGTCGACGTCGGTAATATGCCCGCGAACAGCGGCTGTTTCGCTGTTTACGACGATTATTTCTCCGTTTGCGATAAGGTCGTTAAGAATTTCTTCCGCTCGATATTTCGCGTCCCAATCGTCCGCGTCTCCTTCGACGCTTAGTTTCATATCGAAAGTAAACGTAATATTGACAAAGGTTTGAAAATATTTTTGTTTATTTGTTTTCTCACGCGTCTTCATTATAGTATTCCTTTTCATCAAGGTTGTCGCCGGTTTCGCCGTCCCACATAGAGCCGACGCAAGCGTCGCCCTCTTCCACGTCGTCGAAGATTTCCGTTGCATATCGTCGTACCAGCTCAACTTTCTCGTGAAACATCCAAGCGAGTTCTTCCGGCGTTACATTTTCGACGTGGTGCAACCAACAACGAAGTTCCAAATCCCCCAAACAGGAAAGCGTTCGGCGTCGTTCCATATCTTGTCGTTCGCTCATCGTAAACCTTTCTTAACAAACGTACTTTAAATATTCTTCTACAATCAAACCGAGCGGTTCAAGGTCTCCGGCGAACCTTCGGTCGGCAATCCTTAAAATCATATCCGAACGCATATCCTCGTCTTCGTATTCAATCTTGAACTCGCCAAGTCTATCGATGTAAACGATAACGTTCTCTTTCCCAAACCATTCGAGAGCCTTGACGATCGATCGGGGAAACTCGTCTATCGCAAACAACGGCGACCAATAACAATTTTGTTCGACTTTAAGACGGTCGACGTCGACGTCGCTTAGGAAATCGATCAGCTCTCGCCATTCGTCGAAAACCGGACGCGTAAATCGAACGGTTCTCTTTTTTCTTACTTGTTCTGACAAGGCGTCGTACAACAACCTTCTTTTACGCATTGGTTTCAACTCCTTCATTCAAATGTTTAAACGCTTCGTCGGCGGCGTCCTGTCCCATAAAATGAGCGTAGACTTTCGGTCCGAGTTTACGCTCGTTCAAGTATTCGTAATCCCATTCGTTTTCGTTCCGAACTTTCTCCGCCTCTACAAGTTCGTAACGGCGCATACCGTAATCGTAAAAGAGCGCGCCCGTCTTCATGTCGACGTAAATCCTTAATTCGTCGACGTCTTCGCCGGTAGCGAAAATCGCGTCGACTAAATCGCCGTTGCTCGCCAAGTCGCCTTTCGCCGTGTCGCTATGACAGCAAGGGTAATAATCTTTTCTGACGTTGCACCATTCGTACCCGCGCTTGAAATAGATTTCGCCGGACTCGATTTCTTTGAGGATTTCCAGTTCCGTGTCCGCCGAATCCTCGATCGCGTCTTCGATTCGAATTTCGTCGCCGTCGTAATATTCCTCGAAATATTTGCGGTCGCTTTCGATCTCAAATATCAAAAAATACCGTTCGTCGTCCAAACGCGGCGTCGGCTTCCAGTTCTCGTCGGTGTAAACATAAGACTCTTGTTTCCAAGGATGAACTTCGTCAACCATTCCTTCGCTTTCAAGAAACTTGACGAGCCTTTCGTGCAAACGTTACAGCTTTCGCTTGGCGTCCTCGCGACTCGTCCCTTCGACGCTGACGCCGGCCGACAATTCAACTCTAATTTTTCCTTCGTATTCCATTCGTTACCCCCTTTTATTCCGGCAAGTTATGCGCGTCGTATTTTTTAAAGATTTCATTCGCGTCGTTGCCAACCGACGCGGACGAAACGATCGCGTTGAAATACCAGTCGCCCGTCCTGTTATATTCGCCGAGAAGTCGACGGACCGTCGTTAAAACTTCTCGTCCGTCTCGACCGCGCAAGACAAACTGTAAGTCGCCGACGTCGGAGTCGTCGTACCGGCAGTCAACATTGCGACTCATTCCAAACCCGACGCCAGCCTCTAATAGTTCGCCGAGTCCTTGGTCGTACCAAAACTCTTTAATTTCCGACGCGTTCGCCAGCCAAAAGTATTCGGGTTCTTTATCGTAAGGATCGCCGTCTCGGAAACTATAAGCGACGAACCCGAACCCGGCGTCGGGAATCTTGTCCAAAAGCGCTTCGAACTCCAATAACTTTTTCTCTTCGATTTCTTTTAACGCGTCGTCGTCGATTTCAAGTTCGTCGCCGCCGTAAACTTTAAGCGTTGTAAACATCGCCGTCCAAGAGTACAAGTCTTTGCCGTAGCAACCTCTAAGGACTTTGGACTTGTCGTTAATCTTTCCTACGAACGCCATTGATCAAGTTCCTTAATCTCTTCGTAATCGATAATTTCCTCTTCTTCCAAATCAAAGCAGTCGTTCACGTCGTAATACTCGTCGCCGTCAAAATAGGCGTCGCAAATATCGTCGACGTTTTCCACTTCGACCTCGGGATAATACGAAATATAAGTCCGCTTCACCGTAAGTCGATACCGTTTCCGCTTCGGTTCTTCCGTCTTTTTTTCGTTCTCTTTCATTATTGTTACTCCTCGTCGACGACGTCCTCTTCAACTTTCAATACGTCGTCGCTTTCAATCTCGAAATAGTCTTCCGTGCTATAACCTTTTTCCCAACCTTCTTTTTCGAAGCGTTCCCAAGCCTCGTCTTCGTCGCGAGCGTAGACCGTAACGCTTCCAAGGTAAACGCGCTTGACAACAAACGTAAACAGTTTTTCAGCGTCGCCTTCCGTCTTCTTTTCTTCATTCTCTTTCATTTGTCGTTACTCCTCGTCGTCGACGTCCGGCAATTCGATAACGCGGATTTTTGCGTCGCCAACTTCCACCGTTTCTTTGTATCCTCCGGTATATTCCGGATCGAAATGACAGTAGCGGCGAAGTTGATAACCGGCAATCTCCCTCGCCTCTTCCGCATCCTCCGCTTCGATAACAAACCGAACGGTAACGGGAGTTACCGTTTCAACAATAAAACTTTTCATCAACCCGACTCCTTAAAAGTTAATCAATTCGGCGCTTCGCAACGCTTCCAAGATATTTTCGACGCAAATTTGCGTAATCAAAACCGTTGCAAGCGCTGCAATTAGCGTTATAATAAAGTATCCGAACACCGGAATTAACGGATAGTCCCACCAATCGCACGGAATCCCTCCCATTCCGGGACCGCATCTGAAATAGAACATCTTAACCGCTTCAATAAAGCAAACCCAAGTTATCGTAAACATTACGAATAGTGCCCCGGCAACGCCGATCAAGTTCCACAAAATAATCGCGTCCATCGCCTCAACCCCTTTGTTTCCAATTGTCAAGCGTTCGCCGTCCGACAAATTCACATTCCGGGACAAAGTAGACGCGGTCGAGTTGCAACTCTCCGTCAACGTAAGTCGAATGAAATCATGACTTAGTAAGTCGCGGCGTCTCGAAGCGACCTTTCTCAAACTCTTCGCGGAAAATCCGAACCGCGTCGTCGAGCGACTTCGCTTCAAGATCGTACCGTGTTTGAAGCGTCGCGATATACGTCGCTTGGTAACATTCGTATTTCACGCCGTCGAGTCCCGACTTGTCGCAAAGCCCGTCGTCCGGCAAGGTTACGACAGTTTCCTCGTCGAACTTTCCTCGTCGACGAATCGTCGCGGTCGCCGACCAAAGCTCCGCTACGTCGCGCTTGAACTCGATGTTTCCATCCGCCCAAATGTTGAGAGCCGCGGCAAGCGCTATGTCAAAATAAACCGTGTTAATGATTTGACTTTGCGCGACTTCTTCTTCGATAATGATTTCAAAAACCATTGAGTTTCCTTTTCCGGTAAACGTCCGAAAGATTGATTTTTATTAGCGAAAATCTTCTTGCGTTGGTTTCAAACCTTGTAATCGTAATCTTTAAAGTGTTCCAGAATCTCGTTTCCCATCGGATAGCTGAATTGCTCGAACTCTTCGCGTCTTGTTCTGTAAAAAGTTTCTTCAACGGCGCCCGGTTCCCGGTCTTCTTTCCATCGCCGATACGTGTAAACCTCTTCGCCAAAGGGATTGCCGATCACGACTTGAAAATCGCCTTTGTCGTCGACCAACGCTCGCAACAAAACGGCTTCGTCCATTTCGTCTTGCCACGCGAACATCAGGAAGTCGAGGTCGTCAATCCAGTTAACGTAATCCGTTTCCACGTATTTACTTGCGCGAACCGGCGAACCTTTCACGTTTGACTCGACAAACGCATAAACGTTTCGCCCAAGGTTAAACGTCGCCAATTTCTTTTCGAAACGTTTTAACGTAAACGCTTTAATATCGTAGTTAGGTTCGTCGCGAAAGCGTTCCTTTTCCTCGACGGTCGGATGAAAGAATCCGCCGTTGCGCGTATAAAGAACGCGCTTCGCCTCCCCGTAAAACAACTCTCCGTAAAGTATCGCAGCCATCTTTTATCCTTTCTAGCTTTAAATGAGCGGTAATTCGCTTTATAAAATCCCCCGCCGGGATCAAACCGGCGTTAAGACCGTCGAGGATTGACCTAACTTAACTACTGAGCGTAGTCGACCCAAACGTCGTAAACTTCGCACCAGTAACCGTCGAGTCCACTGTTTTCAACGTCGCCACCATACCTCTCATAATCGAAGTAATCGCAAGCGATCGACTCGGCGTTAACGTCGCCGCATTCGATTAGTCGTTCAAGCAAATACTCTCCAAGACGTCTATGTCGGAACGATTCGGGTTCGTAGTCGAGCCATTTAACTTTCGTAAGCGTCGCGTCGCAACACTCGTCAAGAGCTTTGCGCCAGTCGCCTGTGTAATCGTACAACGAAATCGCGGCTTTGCGTTCTTCCTCGTCAAGTTCCAACCACCTCGAAAGAAACTCATTAAGCTCTTCGATTTTGTACGGAATCTCGGCGAGCCGCGACAGCTCTCGTTCTTCCTCGTCGTACTTGTACGGGACTTCATACGCCTCGCCGTCGCGGCAAGGAATATCGTAAATCGTCCACCCTTGAAGTTGCGGCTCCGTTCCCTTCGCGACCGGCAGTTCGAACGTTTCCGTTTCGTTTTCTTTAAACGCTTTTACTTGCATAATTTACAACCTTTCATTCTCCGTATTCGCTCCAATATTTCCACGCGTCCGATTCCGAGCAGTCGACCCAACATTTTAAATCCGACGCCCAGTAACCGTTGTTGGAATCGAGCGCCTTTCCTCGCCCATAATCTTCGACGTTTAAGAAACCTTCGTCTTCAATGCAAGCGCGAAAGAAACTTTCAAGCTCGAAATTGCCTTCGCAACTAAACTTATAGCGATATTTTTCAAGGTAATACTTGCCGAGTTTTCGATAATTGCCCGGCTCGATTCCCGTTTGGTCGACCTCGCGACAAATTTCGGCGGCTCGACGTCAATCTCCTATTACATTGATTAGCGATATATAAACTCGCGGTGCGAAAGCGCGCCAACGTCCTTTAACAAACGAAGACGTTCCGAGACTATACTCCCAATCTTTCAGGAATAAATGCAATTCCTTCGACGAATCCTTATCGCCTTTCCCCGGTAGTTTGTCCGGCTCGATATTGTAAATCAAGGAAGCGCAACGAATATCGCTTTCCTCAAATTCTTCTTCGCCCGGTCGAACAAGGTCGACGACTTGCCATGTATCAAACGAAAAGTCGTCCGGTCTTTCTAACGGAAAGAAGGCGGTTCCAATTTCGCTGGACTTTATATTGCGTAACCTGACCTGCATAGCGTCTCCTTTCAATAATCGCCAAGGTAAATAATTTCATAAGTTACGACGCACCACTCGTCAAACGTTGCGCTAATCTCGTACTTTGGATCGAGCCAAGACTTGGCAAACCCCTCGAAGTCGAAATGTTTTTTCGCTTCCTCCGGATTGTCGAACCGTTTCCATAACCCGAATTCGTCGGTCATATATTCGCCCAATCCCTTGTAATCGCCGCCGTTAACGCCCGTCCAAACAATGTCGCAAGCGTAGTCCATCGCGCTAAGATCGCTGTGTCTTTGATCGTTGTAGAGGTAAACGAATCCCTTTCGCTCGTCGACTCCGGCGTCGTCAAACCACCAATCGAGAAACCGTTTAAGCGTTCCTCTTTCTCTCGGCAAACGATTTAGCAAGGCGAGCGTCGGGGCGTCGCGTTGAAGCTCTTCGAAATTAACGACCGCTTTGCTCGGCTCTTTGTCGTCGGGAAGGAACCAATGGTCGATACGACAATCTTCGTCGTTCGGATAAACCCAAACCTTTTCTTCGCCGGTTTCAGCGTGTTTAAAATTAAACTCGATTCTCATTCTTCTTCCTCTTGAACCTCTTCAATTTCCAAGACTTCCCCGTCGCCGAACGCTTCGATATACGCAATCGAATCCGGCGCGTAATCCCCGTCGAGTTGCAAGTCGACGAGAAACCGTTCCAAATTCTCTAACGCCTTAGCCTTCGCCTCTTCTTCGTTCTTGGCTTTGAATCGCCGAACGTCGACCAAGATTCGCGCTGCCGCCGTCGCTTCGTATTCTTTCATAACGTTTCTCTTTCTTTGTTTTACGAAATGCAATGTTCGATTTCGTCGTCGAAGATAAGCCACTCCCCGACGACCGCCGAAGCGACGGCTCTTCCGCGATGTAAGTCTTCTTGAATCAAACCGAATTTACCGTAATCGAATCCGTTGTCCGGGTTTTTTAAACACTTGTCGACGCCGTATTTGCGAGCAAAGTAGCGTCCGAAATTCTTATACGCTTCGTCAAGATCGCCGTCGCAACGCGCTCCCGTGCATTTGGCTCCCTCCGCGCCGTAACAAGCGTCGCGCCAATCCCGCCCGTCTCCGACAAGGAGATGAACGAACGCCTTTTGTTCGCCCTTCGACGCAAGACTCCACCATTCCGCGAAGGTTTTGCACTCGTCTTCGTCGAGCCGAAGCACCGTCCGGATTTTATCCTTAACCTCTTTAAGAAGGAAATCGTCCGACAAGAGTCGAAAAATCTCGCTGCAAATCGTTTTTAGTTCTTTGTTTGCGTCCATTATTTCTTCCTTTCTTTGACAATCCAATCGTACCAAAGTCGATTCTTGTACCCGCCTTGTGGATAATCCACCCATCGATTGTAAATTTCCGACCAGAAACCGTCGCCGCCGTGCAACCTGAGATCGCGCCCAAAAGCCTCGGCGTCAAAGTAAGCGCGAAAGAATTCGGGAACCTTGCCAAAGTATTCTAAATCAAGAAGATACTCTAAGTAAAATTCGCCGACGGCTCGGTCGCGCTTTTCGTCGCCGAAACAGTTCCCAATATTGAGAATGCTAGCGACTTCTTCCTCGGCAAGCGCAACCGCCTTTAACGGCTCGACTTCGTATTCAACAAGCGCGACGACTGTTTGCCTTTGCGACTTGTCGAGTTCCGTCCAGCGCGTCAGAAACTCATTGAGTTCGTAGATATTCGACGGCAAGTCGACGAGTTTCGGAAGCTCTTCGTCGTCCGTTAAATACTCGCGAACGTAATGCTTAGCTTCATCGCGACTTCCCGCGTATTCGTAGGGAACTTTCACGTAGAAATCTTTAAGCCAAGTTTTGTTGTCTTCGGACGTCGGTAAATGAAACCAACGTTCGTCGCCGGTCTCCGCGTCAAAGCCTTTAACTTTTACCAGTTCTTGCATCGCTTTTTTCCTTCATCAATCAACGTAGCCCCACTCGCCGAGAGCTTCCGACGGGTAGAACCCCGCGTCCTCCGCAAACCTGCGCCCCAACGCGTAATAATCGACGCTGTCGATAAGCTCTTTGTCGTACCCGTCGGACTCTAAATCGTCGCGGTACCGACTATTAAAGACATGTTTTCCCAACTCGGCGACGCTGTCCTCGACGTCGTCCGGGTCGTAATACGCTCCGGTCGTATAAACCGACGACTCGTCGGCAAGCCGTATCGCCTCGTTCGAAAGCTCGCGTTGGTCGACGTAAAAGTAAACGAACAACTTCGCTTCCTCTTCGCTCGCGGTAATCAACCAAGAATACAACTCGTTAGCGACGCCGAGGTTAGGCGGAAGAAAGTCAAGCCGTTTCAACGCGTCGCATTCGACTTCGTTCAAATTCATGACTTAACGTCGCAACGTCGCTTTACCGTGAAAACGTTCGTCGGTAACGAAATCGACGATCTCCCAATCGTAAAGATTCGGGACGTCGACCTGAAGCGGAAGGAAGAAACTCCCGATTCCGCCCGTCGTCGTATTTCTTGCGATAACTTTCAACGACTCGAAGTCGTCAAGGTTTTCCAACAATTCGATAAAACGTTCGTTCAAACTCAGTTTCATAATTACACCTTGTAACATAAAATAAGTTTTTAAAAAAGCCCGAAGGCGACAAGCGGCGGACGAGGGATTCGAACCCCCAGAACCTTACGATTCAACGGTTTTAGAGACCGTCGCGTTTACCAGTTTCGCCAGTCCGCCGAAGCCTCGCCGATTCCTTCCGACGAGGTTAATAAAAGCGTTCCAATTTCGTTCGCGTCGCTACGGCGCTCGAATCATTGCAACTTCCTCCTTTACTTGGTTTACTAAATTTCTATTCGTATTCGTTCCGGAAACGTTTCTACAACATTGTACCTTCTCCTTTCTTTTGGTTAAAATGTTTATCTCAAACTACGGCAAGCGTTGCGCGCTCGTCTCATAATGTCGCACGTTTTCGAACCGCGAGGATAGAATCCCGTCGCGGCGTAATAAGCGGCGAGACCGATCACGTTCTCCGCCGCCGACCGGAAATGAACGTTCTCTTCGCAATTGAAAACCGGGCTGCCTTTAACGTTAAGGTAAAGTCGTTTCGCTTCGTCGGGCTCCGGGAAGCTTTCAAGATTATCCGTTTCGATAATGAACTCCGTAGCCGCTTTCACCGCTCGCGTCAAGTTGAAACGGACGTCGTAAATCGCGCCCTTTTTAAACAACATAGAGCCCTCGTCGTCGAGGGTTTCGACCAACTCGTCGGGATCGAGATTCTGCGTTTCCGACTGATACGCAACGTTAAGAAACATATAAAGCGCCGTGTCGAAAATCGCCTTAAATTGGCGAGTAAGGTAAAGCTCGTTCACCTCTTTGAGAACGTTTAACATTGTTTAAAGTCCTCCGCATTCGGGAATTTCTTCGCTCTTCGGGATTCGTTTCGTTCGTCCCGATAATAGTTAACCGCCTCAATAACGACGCTTAACGCCGCGTCCATAAAGGTTTTGTTTTCAATAAAATATGACTCTCGCGCTTTGTTTCGCGTCTCCAACGCCTTTTCAAGCGTTTCGTCTTTGCCGTCGACAACGTGTTCCGTCGCCAACTTAACGGCGTCAAGCCAATCCCTACGATTCAAATGAACTTCGTCGGCGCGAGACACAATCCAAACATATCGTTCGACGCCTTCGCGTTCGTTCTTTTCTTTTCGGTCTTTCAACTCCAACATCGCGTCGTAATTCTGCTCGGCAATAGCTTTGCCGATTTGAATAAACGTATAGAGCGCGACCTTAAAATCCTCTTTGAAATTATAGTAATGGCGAGCGTAAAGTTCTTCAAGCTCTTCCAAACGTTTCAACATTGTTTAAAATCTCCGTAAAAAGTCTTGGTAACTCCGGCGTAATAAGCCTCGACGAACGCCGCGTGCGCTCCCAACGACTTCCGCAAGTTGCGGTAAACAAACATCTTATGCGGAACAATATCGCGCGGTCGACCGTTGGTCAACTTGCAATACTCCTCGACCGAGAAGATTTTGTAATACCGATCGCGCCAAACGCGTTCCGGATTCTCGTGTTCGCAAGCGTCGACTCGCGCCGCCCAAGAGTCGTAATAAACCGTCAGCGGCTTGACCGTTCCCTTCTCGATGTAGTCGCAAACGTTGCGATAGACCTGTTTGCGAACGTCGTCGAAGTTCTTGCGCGACGGAAACTCGATAACCTTGTCGCCTTGTTCAATTTTCAGCATTGTTTCTTCTCCTTCTTTTTTTACTGTAAGCGTCGATATAATAACCGATAATCTCTTCTTTTGAATCGAAACTAAAATGCGAAAGCCATTCCGCTAACGCGTGTCGCACTTCGCGAATCGTCGCGGTCGGCAACGGGAAAACTTTCGAATACAAAAACGCCGAGGTTAAAACGACCGTATCGACGCCGAACTCAAAGTCTTCGTTGGAAAACAACTTAGCGCCTTCGTCGGTAGCGCCCCAACGGCAATTAAGTTTCCAGTCGACATATTCGACGTAACATCGCGGCGAGTCCAGCGACGGACCGTCGTTAAACATTTTGCAAAACGTTCGCGACGCGGCGTCAAACTCTTTTCGCGTCGGCAATTTTACGCCGTTAATTTTCATCGTTTCTCCTTTGTTTGCGTTCTTTACGTTGGAAATTTTCGCGTCTTTTTTGACTCGCGTTTCGCCGGTAATACGCGACAATAAACTCTCGCTCCTCGTCGGCGAGTGACGCGAGCTCTTGCGCCAACTCGTCGCGTATCGTCTTACCGTTCGGCGGCGGACTTTGTCGCGCGTCGCCTTGAAAACGCGTCTCGACGTCGTAAATCACGGTTTCAAATCCGATTTAGGATGAGAATAAAGGGTAAAGTGTAATTCTCCGTCCGTAAAGTCAATCCAAACATAGGCAGGCGGCGATTTTACCCGTTTAAAAGAATCGCGAATAAACCTGACCAGCTCTTGCGCAATGGAACAAAAGTTATCGCGCGTTGGGAAAACTTGACGCTTCCCTTCGACTTTCACCGCGAGCCGACGCCCGCGCTCTTGAACGACGCTTTTCAACATAACGCCAACCCCTTTCTTTTAGCAGACTTGCCGACAATAAACCGCGTCAGCTCTTCGACGCGTTCACCAAGTTGAGTTTCTTCCAGCGAACAACGTTCGTCGGCGTCGAGTTCGTCCTCGAACGCTTCGATCGCGTTCAAACAAGCGACGCCGCGTTCGCCGGGAATCGCTTCCGCGTAATCGTTTAAGACGTCGCAAATGCGTCGGGCTTTTTCAATCGTCATTATTATTACTCCTCGTCGTCAATTCCCCAATTTTCCCAGTCAGATTCCATTTCTTCGCCTTGCCGCTTGTTCGCGATAAAGTCTTTCAAACGTTCAATTTTCTTCAAAACTTTCGTCAAGACGACGCCGCTCAAAATAAGCCGTCCAACGTCGACGGCTACCGATTTCGTCATAAAATCCGCCTCCGCCAGCTCGACGTAACACTCGCGAATAATCGAGTTCCGCGCTTCGTCGTATTGATTAATAAAGATTTCATTGCCCCACAAGCCGTTAAGGTCGACCCGCGCTTGTCTGATTTTGTCGTCAAAAATCTTGCGCAACGCTCGCACCGTGTCGCGACCTCCGGCGAAACCGGCGAAGTCGTCAAAGTTAAGGTCTTTAAATTCGGGAAGTTGAAGTTCTTTTTTCATTGTTCTTTCTCCTAATCTTCAATTAACAATCATTCTCCGGGAATCGTTTCCGCGTAATCGTTCAAGACGTTGCAAATGCGTCGGGCTTTTCAATCATCATATTCTTCCTCCAAAATATCCCAGCTTTTGTTTTCCTTATCTTCAACTTCTTTTTCGATCGTTTCTTTCAGTTCTCTAACGTCGTTGACAACTGCGGAAACCGCAAACCCAATCAGAATAAGGCGTCCGATATTATTTTCACACGACCTCCATTTAAAGTCGACTTCCGCTAATCTAATGGAATGTTCGTGAAGTCGATCAAGTTGCGAATCATTGTAATTACGATAGCGAGAATTGCTATCAAGCATTTTGTTGATTGTTCTCCTCGCCGCATTCATCGCGTCTTCGAAAGCCTTTTTAAGCGCGAAAACGACGTCTTTTTTCCCGACGTAGTTTTCAAAATCTCTGAACATTACGTCCTCGAATTTGGTAATTACAAATTCTTTTTTCATCATTCTTCCTCCTTGTTTCCAACCAAAAACCATTCGCCAAACGTAACGGACGCTTGAAGCCGCGTCCCCAAACGTTTTTCTTGCGCTCGACCAAAGTCGTCGAGCCGCAACGTTTCCCGCAATTTCTCCGGTTCGTTCAGACAGTCGGCGAAACCGAATTCCCGAGCGAAATATTCGCCAATATTCTCGTAACTCTTGTTTTGATCTTCGCCGTCAAATTCGGCGCCCGTCCAAACGATTTCGTCTGCCAAGTCGACCGCGTCGTAAAAACTTTCTCCGTTCTCTTGATAGGCAAAAATAAACGATTTAAGCCATTCGTCACCGCGTTCTTCCCAAGTTCGAAACAGCAGCTTGACTTGAATCGGTCTCGACGGAATCTTGATTAACTCCGTCAAAAGCGGTTCGTTGCGACACAGTGATCTATAATCGTCAACGGCGTCGCAAAGAACAACTTTATCGCAATGCGAGTAGAAATCGCCGTCGCCCAAAAACCACTTATAGTAATCAATTTTTTCATCCGGACTCCACCATTTTTCTTCGCCGTAGACGTCTTTGATTTTAAATTTAATATTCATGCTTTCCTTTCCAACAGTTTTGCTTCTCGCGACTCCATCTTAATCCGCTTCAAAAAATTTTTAAGATTTAATCGAAGCGGAAAACGCTTTAAGACGTCGCAAGAAACAAGTTAAGATAGCGACAACCCCGGCTAACAACCGGCGGAATAACATTTTAAAGAAACTCAATGGGTGGCATTATCGTCGAACGTTGAGAGAACCCCGTTCGGGAGTCGAACCCGAATAAACGACCGCGCGAGGTTGTTCGCTCTATTTTCCGAGCGCGTTGACAAGCGTCAAGTAATTCCATTTCGCTTGCAATTTGAGACTTTCGACAACGCTTCCGCGTCCTTCGTCGATCAGTCGTTCGACGCCGTACTCTTGCGCTTGGGTAATTCGGACGTCGACAAGGTAAGTCGCTTGATAAAGCGGGAGCCATTTTTCGTCGGGAACGTCCCCGCCCTTTTCCCAAAGCAAACTAAACGATTTTTCTTGACATTTAATCGCTTCCGATAACATAGTATCTCCTTCTATCGCTACACATTGTAACATTTAACGACAAAATAAAATCGTCCGCCAAGTTGAGAACGCGCTCGCTCGACGGGCGATTCAATGCGATAGGTCTTGTATCTCTTGCCAACGCTTACGATAACAATGCTTTCAGCGCGGCGATAATTTGAGCGTACTCGATATTCGCCGCGTATGCGAACTGCTTTCGATACTTTTCCCACATCGCTTTAAGTTCCGGACTTTCTTCGACGTTGGCAAGGATTCCACAAACGTCCGCAATTTTTTGCGTCGTACCGCGACGTCCCGCCGTCGCCCTTAACGCGTCGGCAAACACCGTCCTATCGAAATCTTGAGTCGACGTTAAGATGTAAACGTCGTAAAAGTCTCTGGGGCGCGTGTTGAAGACACCGCGTCGCAAGATTGTTTCCGTCTTCTCCGCCAAGACGGTTTCGGTGTTGTACGTCCACAGTTCGTACTGTTTTTCGCCGTCAAAAATCTCGGAAAAATTACGCCGTATCGCGTCGGGCGTCATCGCGTCGCCAACGGATATATCGATCGTTAGCGGAGTTCGTAACGTATCGAACGTCGCGACTAACGCCGCCCGGTATCCGCCGTAAATATCGTCTTCGCGAATCTCCGTAATCGCGCCGACTTCAAACGCGACTTCGTCGTCAAGCGCGACGGCGCCGACTTCTTCCAGCGCTTTACGTATAACGTCCGGCTTAAGAGGCAAGTTTTTAAGGGTCGCGTCCATATCCATCGTCGCACGGTTGTTGAGCCCGACGATGGCGGCGACTAATATTCCGCCTTTTAACACGAACTTTTCTCGGTACTTAGAGCCGGAAAGCCTAACTAACAGGCGCTCGAACATATAGTTTTGCAACATAACTTGCGCGGTAATGTTCTTTTGCTTGGCTAGGTTGCGCAACTTCGCCTTCAAGCTCATTGCCTTGCTCATAAAAGCGCCTCCAAATACAACCGCAAGACGCGAGAAATCCTCATCTTTTTCGCGTAAAAGTCCAATTTATTCAAGTCCTTTTCCCGACTCGACGCGTACATTTTCAACGCCGCGAGGAACGTTTCGGTTCCCAATTTGTTGCGACTACGCACCGCATCGCAAAGCGTTCGTTCCAAATCGTAAGCGAACACGTCGTTTCCCGCCGGAGTTTTTAGCGTCGTTTTGCCAAGCTCGAACAAATCCGTTTTGATGTAATACACCTTGCATTCGGATTTAATCGATGCGGAAGGACCGCAGTTGGACGGCGCCGTTACCGAGTGTTCAAACGGCGTCCGGTCGGAAATCCCATGAAGATAAAGCGCGGTTTCGTGGGAAAAAATCACCTTGGACGACCGCTTGCCGATTAACAACAGCTCGTCCGCCATTTCGTCCGGCAGAACGTAACGTCCTTGGGCGATTCTATTGATTTTGTTTTCCTTGCATAATTTCCAAAGCGTCGCCCTCGAAATCCCGCGTTGCGCCGCTAATTTCGTTTCGACGATTCCGCCGTTTGAATCCGCGATAGCCGCGAGTTCGTCCATATAGCCCATACGTTTGCCCTCCATTGAACAACAATCCGACAATATTATACGCGTTATTATGACGAAAGTCAACAGGCCTTGGCGAACAATCGCATAATATTATCGATGAAATCATGACGAAAGTCAACAGACGCCCGCCAAGTTATCGTGATAACGACAAATTATTAGAAATTCAAGTCGTTTGCCGCCAACCCCGAAAACTTTTTAGGCGTGTTCTCCCCAATCTTTGCTTCGTTAATACTTCAATGTTCAAAAGTGTATACCGGGCGAAGAACCTCAGTCGACGTTCACCCAAAGTGCAACGAGTTTTTGTAAAATCCCCCACTTTTTACGACGAGTTTTTGTCGCGTCGACACACTTTTTACACCGAAAGTCCGGTTTTCGTAAACAATCGTCATAATATCGGCGATAAAATTCTGACGATTGTCAACGGCAAACGCGGTTACTCTTTTGCGAGGCGTTCGAACGTCTCTTTAAAATCCTCGAAAACCCTTTCCATAATCTCGCGAAAGCGTTCGTCGTCCGCGTCGACTTTTTTCTCTTCGTTTTCGTTGTTCATTTCACGCTCCTTTACTTGCGTTATGCGACGTTTTAGTTTATAAAAATACCGTTCGACAATCGAACGGTAAAAGAGCCGCCGCCGAAATTTCTCCCGACGACGGTTAAGAAATCAAGTCATCTCGCCCAAGTATTCAAACGCGCTTTCAAAATGCTTTTTTGCCGTCAAATAGGATTTTTGAGCGGAACTCATAAGCCCAAAAGCCTCGTGTCCTAAGTAGTGTTCCCAGTTATCGTCGTTACTTTTACCGATGAAAAACGCAAGTGAAGAGACGACAAGCCAACAATAGCGAAAATCGTCCACGAGCATTTCCCAAGTATGATCGTCGTAACCGAAATCACCTCCCAACCTTTCCTTAAAGACCCGCGCAAGTTGAACCACGCGACGCGCTCTTTTTTTGCGGATTCAACGGCGGGCTTCAATTCTTCAATCTTGCGTTTTACCTCCTTTTCTTCCGCTTCACTGGGATTAGCCTCCACAATTTCGCGCCCCATCATATCCTTTTTCATTTCCAACATATCTAAACCTTTATTAACTACACGCTGTAACACGATAGATTAAAAAAAAACGTCGTTCGACAATCGAACGGCGAAAGAGCCGCCGCCGAAACTTCTCCCAACGGTGGTTATAAATCGATCTACCGACGCTTAATCGGTCGACTGAAAACCGGCGACGGCTCGACTTTGCGTTCCGTCAATACCGTGAAGACGGCGATAAGCTCCCCGTCAACGTTTACACGATGCGTTTCTTCGTTGAACGCTTGCGCGTCTTTGTAGTACACCTTATTAAACGCCGGTACCGACGTCCGAGCTAAAAAGCCCGAAAAGTCGGTTTTTCCGAAACTGTTCGCCGTCGTTTCAGCGTAAACCGTTAAACCTAACGAGTTAATCGCGCTAACGACGTTGGGGGTATCGGCGAAAACGAGCGCCGCAAGGCGTTTATTATTTTCGTCGAAAGACGCGTTTCGAAGTTCTTCGAATAACGTAATAAGGTCGTTTAAGTCTTTTTCGTCTTTTTCGCAATACTGATAATCGGCGGCGATGACTTTTACCCCAATTTTAGCGACTTTTTCGAACGTTGCCCGCAAATTAGCAGGCGCGCCAAAAACGCTATTATCGAGCGTTCGCAAGTCTTGACGGAACGCGCGGTAAAATTTTTTTTGCTTCTCTTGCAACGTCTTAATTTTAGCCGTATAGTCGGTATCGATCGCCGCCTTTTTCCCTTTTTTCGGCGGCTTTTCAGCCGCTTTTTCGGGCGTTGACGATGCTTCAACTTCCTTTTCGGTAGTCGTTTCGGGCGTTTCGGGCGTTTCGCTCAAATTTTCATCGAGCTTTTCGACCGTTTCGACCGCCATTTCCGGCGCGTTGACGTTAGCGTTTTCGTTTGTGTTGCGTTGTTGCGATTTTTTCATAGTTGCTACCCTTGAAAAAAAATGACGCGTCAACGCGCTTTTCACGCGTTGGCGCGAAAAGACTAAAATATAGGAACGGCGACGGTTTAGGACGTAACGGAAAGCACTTTTCGCGCGTTCCTATTCCGCCGTCGCCGTTTGAACGCTAAATATATTGCCTAATTGTAAAATACCCCGCGTTCGTTACCGAAACGCGCCGATAATCGATAGTTGCTAGCGGTTGCTATGCTAGCCGATTTTCGGTACGGTTTTCAAGCAACTCCCCCCTTGTTTTCGTTGCTACTCTAACGCGGGGTCGACCGTTCGGCGGTCAAGCCGCTTGACGTGCGAGCGCAAACGCCCGCGGCTCCTTGCCTTGGAGCCGTCAAGTTTTTTAAAGGTCTTCTTTCAACCTTCTATAGATAGTATAAGCGAAAAATCCATTTTGTCAAGCGGTTTTCGGTCTTTTTTTGAACTTTTTCGCGCTCTAAGCGACGGATTTTTAAGGGGTTACCCCCAACGCTTATACATATAGTATACCCGAAAAAGCCGCATTTGTCAAGGGGTTTTTGGCGTTTTCTCGAAAAATTTTCACGCCGTAAACCCTTGAAAATAAATAACTTAGAGCGAGCGGCGAAAGAAATTTCAAAATTCCTAAACGTTGTTATCAAAGGACTTGTGTAAACGTGTAAAAAACGCTTGTCGACGCAAAAAACGCGCCCAAAATCCTCTGCCTTTTTAGTCGGGATAGTGCCTAACCACCCAAAAGACGCTATCTCTGCTATCAAAGTAGAGATAGCCGCTCCACTAGAAACCACCCTAAAAAATTTTTTGAATCCTCCTAAGTCTTTATTTTACGCAGTCTAGGGGCGGAAGCCTACAATTTATACACCGGCTTTATTTGTTTACTCAACCCATGCGGCAAACAAATTCCGGTGTATTCTTCTTTCTTTCTAACTCAACTCTTTTCTTGATTTACGTTCGCGCTATAATATCGCTTAGACGGTGAAGCGAGAGTTGCGTTCGCAGTTGGCGTTCCGATACTCGTTCTCGCTTCCCTAGGGGCGTTAATTCGCTCGAGAAAATACCGACTAAAAATTTGTGAGGTTGCAATTTGGTTGCGAGCCGTCGTTGGAAGTAGCGTTTCCGACGACGGCTCGCTTTTTGCACGACGCAAAACGTTTAAAAATTGCCGAC
>JAGBDD010000143.1 GCA_017937685.1 Thermoguttaceae bacterium
CCCGTTCCTGACGGTCGCCGCCGACGCCGCGCTCGCCGACGCCCGCCGTCAAGCGGAAATCGCGCTCGAACTCGACGCGCAAACGCCCCTCCTCGACCGCAAACTCCCGGACGAAACCCGCGCCGAGTTGCGCCGATTCCTCGACGCCGCACGTTAAAATCAAAAATACCGGCAAGTACGGCGCGAACGCAACCCGAAAAGCGGAAATCGCGCTCGAACTCGACGCGCAAACGCCCCGTCTCGACCGCAAACTCCCGGACAAAACCCGCGCCGAATTGCGCCGTTTCCTCGACGCCGCTCATTAAAATCGACAAAACCGACTTTTTCCGTTCCAACGCGACCGCCAAAACCGGCTCGAACGCTTTTTAACCCCGGCGCGCCCGCCCAAACAGCCCAAACAGCCCAAACAGCCCAAACAGCCCAAACAGCAAAACAGCAAAACAGCAAAACAGAAAAACAGCAAAACAACAAAAACAGCTAAAACCGGCAAACTCCGTGTCGTCCGTCGACAAAAAAAAAGCGCGTTCGCGGCAAGGAACGCGCTTTCAACATCTTTTCGCCTTTGCGCCGACTCGTCAAAATCGGCAAAACCGGCGTCGTCAATCGAACTTAACGCCGAAATCGTCCAAAATCGCGTCGAACTCTTCGAAGTCGTCCGCCGAAAGTTTCGCGTCCCCGGCGCCGGCGGCTTCGAGCGCTTGCTCCGGCGTCCGCGCGCCCCAAAGAACGACCGCCCGCTCGTACCGCGACGCGACCCAAGCGGCGGCCAGCTGCGAAACGTTCAGGTCGAGCCGCCGAGCGATCCCCGCCGCCTCCGCCAGCGCCGCGTTGACCCGTTCGACGTTCGCCTTCGCGAATCTCGGGTCGTCGGCGCGAAAATCTCCCTCGCCGTAAACGCGCTCCGGGTCAAGTCGGCCCGTCAAGAGCCCGTTTTCGAGCGGCGAATACGCCAAAAACGAAACGCCGCGCTCCCGGCAAGCGTCCAAAACGCCGTTCTTCTCGACCGTTCGGTCGAGCGCCGAAAACCGCTCCTGCGCGACGTCGATTTGCCCGACGGCGCAATATTCGTCGAGTTGCGAGCGCGTCGCGTTCGAAATCCCGACGGCGCGAATCTTGCCCTCCCAACGCAAATCCTCCAAAATACCGACCGCGTCCGCGACCGGCGTCGTCGTGTCGCCGACGTGATGAATTTGCATCAAATCGATACAGTCGGTTCCGAGCCGCCGCAACGAATCCTCGACGCCGCGCCGAATTACGTCCGGGCGCAAACACCGCTGCAAGTAATATTTCGACGGTTCCGCGCTCAACCCGACGTCGTCCGCGAAGCAGTGAAACTCGCCGACGCCGGGCGGAAACGGCTTCGTATCCCAAGGAATCCCGCATTTGCTCGCGACGACGATCGAGTCGCGGCGGCGCCCGCGAATCGCCCGCCCGACGATTTCCTCGGAGCGACCGAACCCGTATATCGGCGCGGTGTCGACGGTCGTTATCCCGGCGTCGAGCGCGGTTTGAATCGTTCGAATCGCCGCGTTTTCGTCGGCGCCGCCCCACATCCAGCCGCCGATCGCCCAAGTTCCGAGCGCGATCGCCGACGCTTCGATTTCGGTCGAGCCGATTTGTCGAAATTGCATTCCGTTTTCTCCTTTTCGTTTCGTTATTTTCGTTCATCAACGTCAAACGCCGCCGTTTTTTGCGTTCGCCAACCGCCGCGGACCGGGTTGAACGGACTCGCGAATCAACCGAAAACCGCCCCGAATCGGGTTGAGCCGACTCGCGAATCAACCGAAAACCGCCCCGAACCGGGTTGAGCCGACTCGCGACCGCGCCGAATCGGGAACGTTTCGCCGCTCGCGCCTCCGTTGTTTTTTCGCCCTTTTTCTCGCCGCCGCTTGCGCCGTCATTAATAAAACGACAAAATCTCGGCAAAAATCGCGTCTTTCGATTGATTTTTCCCGCCGCTCGCGTTAAAATATCGGACGTTCGAAGCGGAATCGCGCCGTCCCCGACGCCGACGTCGCCGGTTTTTCGACGTTTCGCCTGTCGTCGCCGGGTCGACGCGCCCATTATACCCGATTTCCGCCCGAAAAGCCAACGTTTTTTCAAGAAAACCGCGCCCGAAAATTTCGGAAATTTTTCGCGACTTCCCGAAAAAACCGTCCGAAATCGCCGGAGCGCCCAGAAAGGTTTGCCTATGTTCGCCGTTTTACGCCGTTTTACTCGCCCCGCTCTCGCCGCGACCGCCGCGACGCTCCTTCTCGCCGGTTCGTCCGCCTTCGCTCAAAATATTCCCGCGCCGAATTACGACGAGGCTAAAGTCCCGAAGTTCGAACTCCCCGACCCGCTCGTCGCCGCCGACGGAACGAAAATCGCGACCGCCGACGATTGGCGCGATAAACGCCGTCCGGAGCTGCTCGACCTCTTCGCCCGCGAAATGTTCGGCAAACGTCCGTCCGTCGCGCCGGAAAAAATCAAGTTCGAAGAGCTGACGTCCGATTCGAACGCGCTCGGCGGGAAAGCGACCCGCAAAGAAATCCGCATTTACTTCGACGCGCCGAACCAAACGCCGAAAGCCGACCTCCTCCTTTACGTCCCGAACGACCGCAAAGGCCCGGCCCCCGTCTTCCTAATGCCGAACTTCGAAGGGAACTGGGCGACGACCGACGACCCGGGCGTCCGCGCGTTCGAAATCGCCGGGCATTTTTGGAACGCGGGCAAGACGCCGGAACAAACGCGCGGACACGTCAAAGGACGCTGGTCGTTCGACCGAATCGTCTCCCGCGGTTACGCCGTCGCGACGCTTTGTTACGAAGAGGTCGACCTCGATTTTGACGACGGTTTCAAAAACGGCGTTCACCCGCTCTTCGGCGAGCGTTCCGACGCCGGCGACGAAACCGCCTCGATCGCCGCTTGGGCTTGGGCGCTTTCCCGCGCGCTCGACTGCCTCGAAACGCTCCCGGAAATCGACGCGACGAAAGCGATCGTCGCCGGGCACTCGCGACTCGGCAAGACCGCGCTTTGGGCGGGCGCGCAAGACGAACGTTTCGCCGCCGTTATCTCGAACAACTCCGGTTGCGGCGGAGCGGCCCTCTCCCGCCGCGAGTTCGGCGAAACGGTCGCGAAAATCAACAAATCGTTCCCGCATTGGTTCTGCGGCAACTTCAAGAAATACGGCGCCGACGTCAATTCGCTTCCGTTCGACCAACACGAGCTGATCGCCCTCATTGCGCCGCGCCCGGTTTACGTCGCCTCCGCGACGCGCGATACTTGGGCCGACCCGAAAGGCGAATTCCTCTCCGCGCTCGGCGCCGACCCGGTTTACCGCCTCCTCGGAACCGACGGTTTCGGCGACGTCAAAGAACAGCCGAAACCGGACGTCTCGGTCGGCGCGACGATTCGCTATCACCTCCGAACCGGCGGACACGACGTTACCGATTTCGATTGGATTCAATATCTCGACTTCGCCGACGAAACCGTTGTCAACAAACGTTAAAATCGGCAAACTGCGCCCCGGCGCGGCGGCTTCCAGCCGTTAAAATCGTCAAACTCCGCCCCGACGCCCCGGTCGTTCCGTTTTAACGCCGCGACGCGTCGGCGGGCGGACGCGCCGTCAAGAAAAACGCTCAAAAGCGGCGGAAAATCGCCCGTTTCGGTTGATTTTCCGCCGTCGACGCGTTAAAATAAACGACGAACGAAACGCGAACCGCCGTCGTCGCCCTCCTTTTCGGCCCCGCCGTCGCCGTTTTCCGCTTCAAAATCCATTCCCGTTTCAAAAAACCCCCGTTTCCGACGCTCGACGCTCGGGAACGCGACGAAAGGAACGCCCTATGTCCCCCATTTTACGCCGTTTCACTCGCCCGGCGCTCGCCGCGACCGCCGCGACGCTCCTTCTTTCCGGCGCCGCTTTCGCGCAACAAAAAGCGAATTACGACGAAGCGAAAGTCCCGAAGTTCGACCTTCCGAACCCGCTCGTCGCCGCCGACGGAACGAAAATCGAAACCGCCGACGATTGGCGCGCCAAACGCCGTCCGGAACTCCTCGCCCTCTTCGAACAAGAAATGTTCGGCAAGCGCCCGTCCGTCGCGCCGGAAAAAATCAAGTTCGAAGAGCTGACGTCCGACGCGAACGCGCTCGGCGGCAAAGCGACCCGCAAAGAAATTCGCGTCTATTTCGACGCGCCAAACGCCGCCCCGAAAGCCGACGTCCTCCTTTATATCCCGAACGACCGCAAGGCTCCGGCGCCGGTCTTCGTTATGCCGAACTTCCAAGGCAACTGGACGACGACCGACGACCCGGGCGTCGCCGCGCTCGACGTTAAAGACCGAACCCGCAACGCAAATAAAAAACCGGACGAAGTTCGCGGCGTCGCGAAGAGCCGTTGGGCGATCGATAAAATCGTTTCTCGCGGTTACGCGCTCGCGACCGTTTATTACGAAGAAATCGACCCGGACAAACACGACGGTTTCAAAAACGGCGTTCACCCGCTCTTCGGCGAGCGTTCCAACGCCGGCGACGAACCGGGCTCCATCGCCGCTTGGGCTTGGGGGCTTTCTCGCGTCCTCGACTGTCTCGAAACGCTCCCGGAAATCGACGCGAAAAAAGCGATCGTCGCCGGACACTCCCGCTTGGGCAAAACCGCTCTTTGGGCGGGCGCGCAAGACGAACGTTTCGCGGCGGTTATCTCGAACGACTCCGGTTGCGGCGGGGCGGCTCTTTCGCGTCGCGAGTTCGGCGAAACGGTCGCGATCATCAACAAATCGTTCCCGCACTGGTTCTGCGAAAACTTCAAGAAATACGGCGCCGACGTTAATTCGCTTCCGTTCGACCAACACGAGCTGGTCGCGCTGATCGCGCCGCGCCCGGTTTACGTCGCCAGCGCGACCGAAGACCAATGGGCCGACCCGAAAGGCGAGTTCCTCTCCGCGCTTTACGCCGACCCGGTTTACCGTCTCCTCGGAACCGACGGTATCGGCGACGTCAAAGAGCAGCCGGGCCCGGGCGTTTCGGTCGGTTCGACGATTCGTTACCACCTCCGCGTCGGCAAGCACGACGTGCAAGATTTCGACTGGGAGCAATATCTCGACTTTGCCGACGAAACGGTCGTTAAACGCTAAAAATCGTCAAATTCGCTTCGTTCGTTATTTTTTAACGTCGGAGCGTTCGTTCTCGCGCTCGACGGCGTCCGGTTTCGACTCGGCGCCGTCGAATCGTTCGTCGACGAGGGAAGTCTTTTTCGCGCTTTTCTCCCTTATAATAATTAATAACGACAAAAACGCCCCGCCGGAGCCGTTCGCATGCCGTCGCCCGCCCCCGTTTCCGCCGTTTCCGCTCCCGTCCGCTCGACGCGCCGTCCGTCGCCGTTCGTTTTGTTAATCGTCGCGACGTTGCTGATTCGCAGCGCCGTTCTTTTTCCGGCGCTTCGTTCGTTCGACGCCGACCCGGACGATTATCGGCGCTTAGCGGAAAATTGGGCCGTTTACAACGTTTTCGGAACGGAAACGACGCCGACCGCGTTCCGCCCGCCCCTTTACCCTTGGACGCTCAAAACGTTCGTCTTCCCGCTAATCCGCGCCGACGAACGCTCCGCCGCGCCGACCGCCGCCTCCCCCAATCCCCCCGTTTCTCCCAATTTAACACAACCTTCCGACGAAACCGCCCTTTCCCTTCCTCCTAAAACTCCCAATTCCCCTAATTCGCCCCAACCAACCGCCGAGCGGAGCGTTTTCGACCGTTATTTCGCGCTTTCCCGAAACGCCGCGTTCGCCCTCTTTCATTGGCTCCTCGGCGTCGCGACGGTCGCGGTCGTTTACCGGTTCGCTCGCCGACTCGATTTCGGCCCGAAAAGCGCCGCCGCGGTCGGTTTCCTCGTCGCCGTCGACCCGATTTTGCTCCAACAGTCGCGCCTCGTTATGACGGAGACGCTCGCCGCGCTCTTCGCCGCCCTTCTCCTCGACGCGACCGCCGCCGTCGTCGCCCGACGGTCGTCAAACCGAACCGCCCCTAAAGCGTTCGCGCCCGCCGCCTTCGCCGCGCTCGGCGTGTTATTCGGCGTTTCGACCCTTTGCCGCCCGGCGTTTTTCGCCTTCGCCGGACTCGTCTTCCTCCTTTTCGCCGCGCAAGGATTCGCCGTCGCCGTCAAAACCCGCAAACTCGACCGACTTTTCGCCGTCGCGCTCTTTTTGCTTGGAATCGGCGCCGCCGTCGCGCCTTGGACGCTCCGCAACCTCCGCGCCTTCGACCGTCCGATTTTGACGACGACGCACGGCGGATACACCCGTTATTTAGCGCACAA
>JAGBDD010000144.1 GCA_017937685.1 Thermoguttaceae bacterium
AACGCGTCGAATTCCGCTTTCGCTTCCGCGTCGTCCGCAAGCCGCCAAATAACGTCGAAACAACGGAGCGCAAGCGCGAAATCCCCGGCGTCGCGGGCTCGAATCGCCAAGGCGCGCGCCGCCTCGACCGTCTCGACGCTCGGTCGAATCGGGATTCCCTCGGCGTCGAAAATTTTGCGCAACTTCTCAAACGTCGGCGCTTTAGCGGGTCGACGCGTTTTCGATTCGATAAACTTCAACTCGCGCCGAGCGTCCTGCGACTCGTCGAACGTCAAACTGAAATGGAACGCCGCCGTCGCGACGTCGTATCGCTGAACGTCGACGTAAAACGAACCGAGATTGCGATAACACCGCGCCAAATCGCGACGGCGGTAAGAGAACCGAAGCGCTTGCGTCGTCGCCTTTAGATATCCGGCGAAGTCGCGTTCCCGACGCGCGACGTCGGCGATTTTGCAGAGCGTTTCCGCGTCGACCGGATTGAACGTCAACGCCTTGTTCAACGCCGCTTTAGCTTCGCGGGGACGGCGCGCTTCGAGCTGAACGGCGCCGACGGTAAAATAGAAAAGCGGATAGTCGATCGGCGCGCGCCGCCGCGTCTTTTCCGACGGGTAAACGCGATCGCAAATCGCCTCCTCCAACGGATTGGCGAAATAGAAATAACGCGCCTCCTCGTCTTCGTCGAAGAGACCGTCGACGCGTTTTTCAAGCGCCGCCAACATTTCGAGCGCGTCGTCCAAACGCCGTTGCGCCGCCGCTTGACGCGCTTCTTCAAGGAGCGCGTCGAACCGCTCCGAAAGAAGTCGGAAATTGCGCCGCCAACGGAGCGCCTTTCGTTTCGGCGCAAGCGCCAACCGCAACCGCCCGGTCGCTCGACGCTTCGCAAGTTCGCCGCTTCCGATCGACGCGTCGGGCGCCGCGCTCGTTTTCGTTTCGTTATTCGTCGTCATTTTCCGCGCCGTTCCTTCGGTTGCGTTCGAATCCGCCGTCGCAAGTCGGCTAATCGCGGCTTCGAACCGGTTTCGCCCTTATATTATGACGCGTCGGAACGCGAAAGTCAATCGCCGAACGCCGTTAAGTTCGAAAAAAGCGGAAATTTTTCGCCGACGAACCGCCGAAATTGTCAAGCGTCGGGCGTTTGGGGAACCTCGACGCCGACGAACGCCAAATATTCGCGCTCTTTCGCTCGCATCGTCGGCGCGTCTTCCGGCGAGTGATCGTCGTATCCGACGAGGTGGAGCGCGCCGTGAATAACGTACAACAACAACTCTTCGGCGGCGTCCCAGCCGAACTCCGGCGCCCGTTCCGCCGCGACGTCGGGACAAACCAAGACGTTTCCTTCGAGGAGGCCGTTTTCCAAGTCGTCTTCGAGCGCGAACGCCAGCACGTCGGTCGGGTAGTCGTGTCCGAGGAACTGAACGTTCGTTTCGCGCATCGGCTCGGCGTCGAGAACGACGATCTCCATTCGTCCGCGCTCGACTCCGGCGTCGGCCAAAATCTTCGCGACCGCTCGCTCCATTCGTTCAAAGTCGATCGGCGTTTCCGTTTCGCGCTCGTCGATAAACTCGAACGCGACGCCGTCGGAGACTTCCTCCGCGTCGAAGCCGTCTTCCTCGAACTCTTCAAGTTCGTTTGTTTCCTCGACTTGCGCCGAGTTTTCCGCCGTTTTATTTTCCGCGTCGCTCATTTTTCGCTCTTTCTTTTTCGTTATTTTCCCGCGACCCAAGCGCCGCGCTCACTTTCGTTTTTTCCGACCGTTTTTCGGATACGTTCGAGCGGCGGTCGAACCGGGTTTTCCGGAAGTCGTTTTCGCGCCGGGTTTCGACTTTTTTTTCGGCGCGCCCGTCGTTTTTTCGTTCGACTTCGCGCCCTTTTTGCCGCCGCGCAAACCGCCGGAAAGCGTTTTTTTCTCCGCGTCGGACGGCTTTTCGTCCAGCTCGACCTTGCGCGAAGTCGTCGCGATTCCCGGCTGACGAACGAACTCGTAAGCGTCGGTCGGCGCGACCTCGGAGGAAAGCGGACGGAAATTGTCGCGCGGCTCCTCTTTCGGCTCTTTCGCTTCGTCCGCTTTCGCCGTCGCCGGGTATTTGACGCGGCTGTGTCGACTCGCCAAAATCGACGTTACCATACTCGTTTCGACGCGCCGAATTTCGCCGAGCGTCAGGCCCGAATCGTTCAACTGCCCGTCTTCAAGCCGCGCCGTAACCAGTTGCCGCACCAAGTTTTCGATCCGGCCCGGCGCGACGTCGCCCATCGACCGGCTCGCGCTCTCGGCGGCGTCGGCCAGCATCAAAATCGCCGCTTCCTTCGACTGCGGAATCGGGCCCGGATAGCGGAACGGCGCTTCGTCGAGCCGTTGCCCGGCGGGAAGTTCGTCCTTCGCCGCTTCGTTCGCCTTTTGGTAAAAGAATCCGGCGAGCATCGTGCCGTGGTGCTGCTCGATCAAGTCGATGATTTGTCGCGGAAGATGATACCGCTTCGCCAAGTCGACGCCGTCCTTAACGTGCGCGACGATGACGAGCGCGCTCATTCGCGGCTCCAGCTCGTCGTGAACGTTGTATCCGCCGCGTTGGTTCTCGGTGAACCGCTCCGGTTGGAGCATTTTGCCGACGTCGTGAAAATACGCGCCGACCCGAATCAGCGACGCTCGGGCGCCGATCGCCTCCGCCGCCGCTTCGGCGATCGCCGCCGTTTGCACCGAGTGATTATAAGTCGCCGGGGCGCGCCGGTTAAGCTCCAAAAGAAGCGGGTGCGACGGATTGCCGTATTCGAGCAGTCGCATCGGCGTCAGGACGCCGAAAACGCGTTCGACGATCGGCAAAAGCCCGGAAGTAAGGAATCCGGCCAAAAGCGCCCAAAGTCCGCAAAACGCCGCTTCGCCCAAGATGTACGCGCGGTCGTTCGTCGTTCCGGCGGCTTCGGCCAACCAAGACAAAACGAACGCTCCGACGCCCGCCGCGAACGCGACGCCGATTAGTTGCGAACGCGTTCGAACGCCCCGCGACGCCAGCGCGACAATCGTCGCCGTCCCGACGAAAACGATAAACGTTCCAAACGCGCCGCCGCCGGAAAGCGCCAACGCAAACGCGGCGATCGACCCGAACGTCAACGCGACGCCCCAAGACGCGGCTAACGAAACCGTTTGAACGAAAATCAAAATCGGAATCAACGCCGCCGTTCCGCCGCGAGCGTCCCAAGCGACTTGCATCGCCCGTCCGACCGCGACGGTCGCCAAAATCAAGCCGAAAAAGATCGAACAGGCGGCCAACGACGTTCCGCGCTCGTTTTCGGTTTGCGCCAACCGCTTGCGGAACAACGCGTAAGCGCTAAACAACATCGTCGCGATCAACGCGAACCCCGCGAAGGCGCGCTTCGTTTTTTCTTCCGGTCTCGTCGCTTTAAGACGCGCTTTCCGCTCCTCGCGCAATAGTCGCAACTCGTTATGTCCGAGCGGTTTGTCCGAACGCGCCAACGTTTGCCCGACTTCGTAAACGACCAAAACCGGCCCGACGTTCTCTTCGGCGGCGGTCAACGCTTTGAACGTTTCGTCGCGGTTTTCGGTCAGCGTCGTCGGCGTCGCCGTTCGAATCCGCTGAAAAAGGAGGGCCAAGACTTCGGCGTCGGTGTATTCCCGGCTCAACAGCTCCTTAATTTGATAAGCGTTGCCGATCAGCACGTCCTTCACCGGGACTTCGCGAGCGGTCGCGGGCTCCGTTCCGACGTCGTAAACGCGGATTTTTTCTTGATTTCCTTCAAGCGACGGGTGCAATTTGTCCAAGAGACCGTTCGCTTCGAGCGGTTTAAGAGCGCGGTCGAGCGAATCGCGGAAGTTCGCCAAGTCGAGGTCTTTTTCGAGAACGCGGCGAATCGCGAGAAACGCTTTGCGTTCGTCCTCTTCGGTCGCGGCGCTTGGGAGAAAACGTCGCAAAAGCGCGCGGTTTTCCGGCGTCATCGCCTCGAAATCGGGCGTCGCGATCAACATCTGCAACTCGTTGACCAACGTCGCTTTATAGTTGGCGAGCTTTGCGAGATCGTGCGCGTAAATATGCGGCGTTTCGAGGCGGGCGACGCGTTTCGCTTCGGTCGTTTTGTCCGGACTAAAGACGGAAAATTGCGCCAAACAAACGACGTCGCGCTCCGGTTTCGAATCGAGCCGGAAGTTAAACGGCGGTCGCCAAACGCAACAAAGAGCGCAAATCGCGACCGCCGTCAAGGCGACGATCGCCAATTTAAGCGAACCGTTGTCGCTAAAAACGGCGCGACGCAAGCGGTCGAAGAAACCGTCGTAAGGGACGCGGGCCGCGACGCGTTGCGCTCTCGTGCGCGCTCGTTCGGGAGTCGGAGCCATAAGAACCTCAATTCCTGTCGGACGCTTCGTCGTCCTCGTCGTAATACAAGTCGTCGCGGCGTCCGTCGTCGACTCCGTTCGACTTCCAAACGGTCGACGCAAACGCCGCCGACGCCGCGACTTCGGCGTTAACGACGGGCGCCGTTCCCGGCGTCGAAGCCGTCGTCGAAACGGTCGGAACCGCGTTCGAAGCCGCCGTCGAAACCGAAAAATCGCGCGCCCCGACGCCGGAATAATCTTCCGACTCGGGGGAGCCTTCGTAAGCCTCGACGATCTTTTGGACGAGCGCGTGTCGGACGACGTCGGCGCGTCCCAACGTTAACCAACCGATTTCCTTGACGTTGCGGAGCCGCTCGAACGCGTCGACGAGCCCGCTTTTGACGCGGCGGCCCAGGTCGGACTGCGTCGCGTCGCCGCAAACGACGACGCGAGAGTTCCAGCCCATTCGCGTCAGGAACATTTTCATCTGCGAAACGCTGGTGTTTTGCGCTTCGTCGAGGATAATGTGCGCGTCGTTGAGCGTTCGACCGCGCATATAGGCGAGCGGGATCACTTCGACCTTCGAATCCTCCATAAACTGCCGCAGCATATCGGCTTGCGTCATATCGGCGAGCGAATCGAAGAGGGGGCGCAAATACGGATTGATCTTTTCGGAGAGGTCGCCCGGGAGGAAGCCGAGGTTTTCGCCCGCCTCGACCGCCGGTCGCACCAAAACGATTTTGCGGATTTCGCCGAGTCGAAGCGCCTCGACCGCCCGCGCGACGGCGAGGTAAGTCTTCCCGGTGCCCGCCGGCCCGGCGCAGAAACAGATTTCGCGCTTGCGGAGCATTTCGCAATACTTCGCTTGCCCGGCGGTTTTCGGACGGATCGTTTTGCCGCCGTACACCTCGAACGGTCGGACGGTCGAGACTTCTTCGCCGCGCTTGACTTCGTCGAGCGCGCGGCGCAGGTCGTCGGCGTCGAGCGGTTTCCCTTCGCGGTCGCTCCAACGTTGGAGCTGTTCGAGCAGGTACGCGCCGCGCTTCGTCGCCTCCGGGTCGTCCGAGCGAACGATCAGCTTCCCTTTTTCGGCGTCGACGACGACGCGAACGCCCAGCTCCTTGCGAATTTTGCGCAAGTGTTCGTCGCTCGGCCCCAACACGTTCTGCAGAACGCGACCGCTCAGGATCGCGATCGATAATTCTTCCATATAAATCCTTGTCGTAAATCGACTTTCAGCGTTCGCAACCTAACCGCGCTCCGAGCGAAAACGCCGCCCGTCGCGCTCCGGTTCCAACGCCTCAAAGCCTCGAAGCGTTTTAGACGTTCCCGAACGTTTCGAGAATCCGCTTCATTTCGGCGACCGCGTCGCGCATCCCGACCATTAAGGCGCGGGCGATAATACTGTGTCCGATGTTCAGCTCGACCATTTTCGGAATCGCGGCGATCGGGCGAACGTTGCGATAGGTCAGCCCGTGTCCGGCGTGCAGGCGCATTCCGAGCCGGTCGATCAGCGCGCCCGCTTCGGTCAAACGAGCCAGTTCCGCTTGCGCCGCCGCTCCGGTCGCGTTCGCGTAAGCGCCGGTGTGCAGCTCGACCGCTTCGACGCCGAGTTCCTTCGCCGCTTCAATCTGCCGCGCTTCCGGGTCGAGGAACAAACTGACGACGACGCCCTTTTCGCGCAACGCGTCGACGCAGCGGCGAACGCGGTCGACGTCGGCGAGAACGTCGAGCCCGCCTTCGGTGGTTACCTCTTGGCGTTTTTCCGGAACGAGCGTCGCTTGATCCGGGACGATTTCGCAGGCGATTCGGGTAACGTCGGCGTCGCAAGCCATTTCGAGATTGAGTTTAACGCGGCAGGTTTCGCGCAAAATACGGACGTCGCGCTCTTGAATGTGTCGACGGTCTTCGCGCAGGTGGACGGTGATTCCGTCCGCGCCGCCGAGTTCCGCCGCGGCCGCCGCCCAAACCGGGTCGGGCTCCGTCGTTTGCCGCGCTTGACGCACCGTCGCGATGTGATCGATATTAACGCCCAATTCAATCATCGTTCGTTTCCTTTATTAATAAACGTCGACAATAATATATCAAGCTCGACTTTTTGCCGGTCGACTTTTCTTTTCGTTTTTTCGTTTTTCGCTTTTGGAAGCCTTCGAGCCGTCGCAACTTTTCGGCGTTTCCGCGTTTTAACGTTTCCGCTTTTCGGCGTTTCCGAGTTTGACGTTTCCGCCGTCAATCGCCGAACGGCCAAGCGTCGCCGAGCGCGTCTTTTTGGAGCGCGGTCAATTCGCCGATTCCTTTTTTCGCAAGCGCGAGGAGCGACGCGAGCTGCGCGTCGTCGAACGTCGCCTCTTCGCCGGTTCCTTGAATCTCGACGAAACGGCCCTTTCCGGTCGCGACGACGTTCATATCGACTTCCGCCGCCGAGTCTTCGACGTAACGCAAGTCGAGAAGCGGGGTTCCGTCGACGATTCCGACGCTGACCGCCGCAACGGAGTCGCGCAACGGGAAAACGTCCGGATTCGGGAGTTGGTCGCGAATCGAGTTCAGCGCGTCGACGAGCGCGACGAAAGCGCCGGTAACGCTGAGCGTTCGCGTTCCGCCGTCGGCTTGCAGAACGTCGCAGTCGAGGTAAACGGTGCGCGGGCCCAGCGCTTCGGCGTCGAAAACGGCGCGAAGCGAACGCCCGATCAGCCGCTGAATCTCGGTCGAGCGACCGTCCGGACGATCTTGACGCGGTTTGCGGGGACGCCCGGCGCTCGGAAGCATCCGGTATTCCGCCGTCAGCCAACCGCGCTCGGTCGCGCCGTCGCGCTTCATCCAGCTCGGAACGTCTTCGACGACGCTCGCGGCGCAAAGAACGACGGTGTCGCCCGCCGAAACGAGGACGCTTCCGGCGGCGTTGGTGAACCCGCGTTGAATTTTGATCGGTCGCGTTTCGTCGAACGCTCGGTCGACGCGCGGCGTCGTTTTCGTTTCGCTCATTTCGCCGTTTCCCCCGTTTTTCCTATTTTGCTTATTTTACCCAATATCGCTCGACGGCGAAACGAACGCGCTTTTTTCGCCGTCCGCCGATCTTACCGTTCTTACCTATTATACCGTCAAGCAACGTTCGTTTCCAGTCCGACGCGAAATTTTTAACGCTCTTTCGCGTTTCTTTTCCCGGCGCCGTTCATTTTTCCGCGTAAAGTCCGCGCAACGCGAGCGTCGTCCAACTTTCGAACCGCTCCGGCTCCGCGTCGATTTCGGCGAGGAGTTCGTCGACGGGCCGGAACCCCGACTCCGCTAAATCCGGTTCGTTCGACGTTAGTTTCGGCGCCGCTAGCGTCGCGACGCAAACAACGCCGAGGTGAACGCGCCCGACTTCCGTTTCGTCGTCGTTGACGAGCCCGACTCGTTCGAAGCGCAAAATCGGCGCGCCCAAAACGACTTCTTCGGCGATTTCCCGCGCCGCGCCCGCCGAAAAAAGATCGTTTCCGAACGGCGACGAAGGGACGTTTTCCGCCGTTTGCGCCGTTCCCGCAACTTTCGCCGTTTCAGCCGTTTGAGCCGCGTTTTTGCCGCTCGCGTCGACGTCGTTAATATGCCCTCCGACGCCGACGCTCCATTTCGAGCGGAGCCGCGTTTCCCCTTGCCCGTCGCCGCGCCGATAAGCGAAAACGCTCGGGCGCCCGGTCGCGGAGTCTTCGCAAACAAAGAGGATATAAGGAATCAACTGCTTAAACTCGGGATCGCGCTCCGCGTCGCCGCGCCGCGCAAAGCGGGTCGACTCCGGCGCAAAGAGCGCGTCGCACCGGGAAATCGCCTCCGCCGAAAACCCCTGAAAGACGCCGCCGTCCCGAAAAAGCCGCGTCGGAACGCCCAAAACGCGTTCGTCGTCCTTCGAGCGTTTCGGCGTTTCGGCGGCGGGCGCGACCGCCGTTTCTTGTCGCGGAGCGCGTTGCGCGTCGTTCATCGGCGTTCCTTTCCTATTTCGCGGTATTTCCCTATTTTGCCCCGTTCAACATTTCCATCGGAGCGCTTTCTTAACTTTCACATTATAACGATTTTTTCAATTTCGGAAAGAGGGCGTTTTTTCGCGCCGCGCCGTTACCCCTATCCCGCGCCGTTCAACGGCTTAGCGCTGATTTCACGCGAAAAGTTTCCCTTCCCGACCGTCGCGACGCAAAAATTTTCCGCCGACGAAAAATCAAGCAAATTTCAAACAAAAGACGTCGCCAATAAAAAACGACGCGAATCAAAGCCTTTCGCCTCCTTTTCGCGTCGTTTTTTATTTTTCACCTCAAAATCTTATCGCTCAACGCAAGACGCTCGCGTCGGGGAAAGTCGACGACGCGCGCACTTCGACGGCGCTTGGGGCGTTCGGCGTCTGCGGAACGGCGACGGAATCGGTCGCGACGTTCGGCGTTTCGAGCGGCGCTTGCGAAGCGGCGTTTTGACGCGGCAAGCGAACGACCTCCGTTTCGCGTCCGTTTCCGTCGGCGGCGCCCCAGTTGACGATACAAACGATTTCGGCGCCTTCGAGCGCGCGACGGCGCAACGCGTCGAGCGCGGCGTCGAGGAGTTCGGCGTCGGCGGACGCGGAAACCGACGCGGGCCCCGGCGTTTCAAAACTCGTCGGTCGAACGCCTTCCCCCGCTTTCCCGGCAAAGGCCGATTCGCTCGCGACGGACGCGCTTTGCGCCTCTCGCGTCGTCGCGGCGCGTCCGGAGCGAACGTTTTTCAACGGCGCGGCGGCGAACGACTCCAACGTTTCGAGCGGTTCGGCGGCGACGGCGGTCGGAACCGGCCCTTCGAGCGGCGCGGTCGTTCCGGCGAGCGTTGGCGGCGCGAACTTCCCGGCGCGTTGGTCGGCGAGCGCGACCGCTAAATTTTCGTTCGAAAGGAGCGCGGACGCCGCGACGGACGCCGGAACGAAAAAGCCGTCCCCCTCTTTTGCGTCGCCGGCGACGCAAAGCCCGGCCCAATAAAACTTTCCGGCGCGCTCAACGAAGAGTCCGCCGCCGCTGCGTCCGGCTTCCGGAGCGTTCGAAACTTGAACGTAATTGAACGGTCGGCGAGCCGCGTCGTCCGATTTCGGTTGGAAATAATGCCGGTCGAGCGACAAAATTTGATGTTCGAGCGGGAGCGCGCCTCGTTCGTTGCGAGCGACGCTCAACGCGCTTTCGCCGACGCGAAGCGCTTCGTTTTCCGGCAAGAACGCGACCGGGCGAATCGTCCAAGGCGCGCGGAACGCGACGAACGCGACGTCCGTTTCCGGGTCGGAGTAAACGCATTCCCCGGCGACCGTTTCGACGCGCCCCGATTTCGGATCGGCGACGGCGACCGAAATTTTTGCGGTCGACCAATCGGCGACGTCGCGGAAGAGATGCCCGCAGGTCGCGACCAACGCTTCGCCGTGTCGCGGGTCGGAGTGCGCGACGACGCCGGTCGCGGAGTCGCTCCGTCCGTCGGCGCCGGTTCCGACGACGAGATCGATTCGAACGGTCGCTTCGTCGAGTCGTTCCCAAACGGCGGCGTCGAGAACAGCTCGTTCGGCGGCGCTCGAATTATTCGGAGAAACCGGATTCGCCGGATTCGCCGG
>JAGBDD010000145.1 GCA_017937685.1 Thermoguttaceae bacterium
GGTGAAACGGCGGCGGGTGAAACGGACGTCGGCGGGGAAAGCGTCGCGACGTCGCGGAGCGCGGCGACGAGCTTGGCGCGCTTGGCGGCGTCGGTCGGCGAACGGTCGACCGCTTGACGGTAAAAATCGACCGCCGAATCGAGGAACTCGCGTCGCGTTCCGCGGGAAACGTCGGCGAAGAGGGACGCGTCGAAGTCGGCCCAACCTTCCCGAAGCGACGCGGAGTTCGGAGAAACCGCCTGCGCTTGAGCCCGGAGTCGCTCCCAACGAGCGCGATTTTCCGGCGTCGGGCGCGTCGCGAACGTTTTTCCGGCCGCGTAGTAACATTGCGAAACGACTTCATGCGACGCGGCGTCGATTTTTACCGGGGCGCCCGCTTCGAAGACGTCGCGGTATTGCGCCGCGCCGTTCGGAGCCGAGATTCGGAGCGAAAAAAAGAACTCGGCGGCCCAAGGGCGGAACGCCGTCGCGTCGAAAACGGCGGCGACCGCGACCGCTCCGAGCGCGAAATAGAGCGGAACGTTGGCGGGACGGCGCGGCGTTTGGGACGATTGGGCGGTTTGGGTCAAGTTGGTGGGAACGTTTTGCGGGGGTTGGAGGTTTTGCGTTGACTTTGCCGGATTGGTTTGCGGGAGTTGGGCGAGTTGCGTCGATTTGGCGTCGGCGTCGGCGCGGTTGACGAGGAACGCGGCGACGAGGAAAATCGGGAAAGTTAACGCCGGATAACCGATTCCGCCGGCGGCGCAAAGGTTCAAAAAAGCGGCGGCGAGGGCGCCGAGAAACGCCGCGCTCGACAAGTCGGCGGGACGCCAAACGCGAGCGACCGTCGGGAAAATAAGGGCGAACGCGGCGAACGCCGAGCCGACGAACGCGCCGTCGAGCGGGGCTGTTTGGAAGAGCGACGCGGCGAACGCGATCAAAACGCCGAAAAACGCGCCGCCGACGAACGGAACGTCGACGCCGGTTTTGGCGGTTAGGCTTGTTAAGTTGTTTTGGCTGGGTTGGTTGTTTGGGATGGGTTGGTTGGGTTGGATAGGTTGAATAGGTTGGTTGGGTTGGTTGGGTTGGTTGGGTTGGTTGGGTTGGTTGGGTTGGTTGGGTTGGTTGGGTTGGTTGGGTTGGTTGGGTTGGTTGGGTTGGTTGGGTTGGGCGTCGAGTTTGACGGTTAAAACGGTCGCGACGGCGGCGGTCGCGAGCGCGGCGAGGAAGACAACGAAAGCGACTAACGCCGGAACGCCGAAAAGCGCGGCCAACTCGAACGCGAACGAATGCGGGTCGGCGATAAACTCGCTCGCGGTCGGGGAAATGTAACGGGCGTAAACGCTTTGGAACTCGCCGGGGCCGACGCCGAGGAACGGGGAATCGGCGATCATCGCCGCCGTCGAACGCCAGTAGTCGAGCCGGTACCCTAACGATTTGCCCGCTTCGGCGAAGACTTCGCGGTCGAGAAGCCCGGTCGCGAACGCGCCGACGAGGAGAAGAACGGCGCCGACGAACGCTCCGGCGGTTCCGAACGCGACGCGGCGCGCCGTCTTCCGCTCGGCGCGTCGGAGAGCGGCGAGAAAGGACAAAACGCCCCAAACGCCGACGCCGAACGTCGCGCCCAAAAAGCCGGAACGGCTCTTCGTCGCGAGCAAAACGAAAAGAACGAGACCGAGCGCGGCGGCCCAAACGGCGAGCGTCGCGACGTTCGGAACGGGAAGGCGGGCGGTTTCAGAAGTTTGGGCGTTTTTAGCGTTTTCGACGGGTTGGGGGAGTTGAGGGGATTGGGGGGGGGGCGGCGGAACGGTCGCGTCGGAGTTGACCGTTTCGACGTTTTTAGCGGTCGCGCGGCGTCGCCGGCGGGAAACGGCGGAGACAAACGCGGCGGCGCCGAAAACGAATGTCGGGGCGAGAAGACCGGCTAAAGTGTTGGCTAAGCCGAAGGTTCCGGTCGGTTCGGAACTTTCGAGGAGGCGGTTTTCAAAGCGCGTTCGTTCGGCGGCGTTCGAAAAGGACATTCCGTTGGCGGCGAGAACGCCCTCCGGGTCGGCGAGGTAAGCGGCGCGGAGGCGCGGCGTCGCGACCGTCAGCGAGTAAAACGAATGAAGCGACTCCGCGACGGCGACGGCGAAAATTAAAACGCAAACGCTCGAAATCAAACGCGAGTCGAAAAACGAGCGGAAACGGCGCGCAAAGAAGTAAAGGAGCGTCGGCGTCGCGAAGAGCCAATAGGCGTTCGTCGCGAAACGGACGTCGCCGGTTTGGCGGAAAATAAGGGCGAGGTAAGAGGCGGTCGCCCAAGCGAGGAAGAAGGCGAGCGCGGCGTCGGCGACGCGAACGGCGCGGCGAGCGATTTTGTCGAGCTTGTCGGTTTTAGCGGTTGAAGCGGCTTGGTCGCCGGGAACGGCGGGCGCGGCGGCGTTTCCGACGCCGGGTTGGGCGTTGGTTTTAGCGGTTATGTTGATTTTATCGTCTGAAAGGAGCGGAAAACGGAGCGCGGCGACCGAAACGGCGGCGGCGAAGAAGAGGAAAGGGAGCGCGACCGGGTTGAAGTCGCCTTCGCGAATCGCGCCTTCCGGAGCGGAAACGAGAATCGGAACGAGCGTCGCGGCGAAACCGAACGCGAACGCGGCGGCGAAAAAGCGCGACGCGGCGCCGGTTGGAGCGGTCGAAGCGGTTTTGACGGTTTGCGCGGCGGGACGGCGGCGGTTGGGGCGGTTCATCGGGAAAGGTTTCGAAAGGGGAAAAGTCGGGGGAAATTGGGGCGGCGTCGCGGCGGCGGAGGAAAATCGGCGCGAAATCGGTTGAGGACGGCGGCGGTTGAAAAACGGGTTAAATTTCGAACGGTTCGCCCCGTTTGCGGCGTTCGCGGAACTCGGCGGTCGCGGCGAAAAGAACGTCGCCGGAGCTGTTCAGCGCGGTTTCGAGGGAGTCTTGAACGACGCCGACGACGAAACCGATCCCGACGACTTGCATCGCGGCGTCGACGCCGATTCCGAAAAGGGAACAAGCGAGCGGAATTAACAAGAGAGAGCCGCCCGCGACCCCGGACGCGCCGCAAGCCGCCAACGTTGAAACGGCGCAAAGGAGCAAAGCGGACGGAAAGTCGACAGAAACGCCGAGCGTGTTCGCCGCCGCGAGCGACATAACGGCGATCGTGATCGCGGCGCCGTTCATATTGATCGTCGCGCCGAGCGGAATCGCGATCGAATAAAGGTTTTCGTCGAGCCCGAGCTTTTGGCAAAGTTGCAAATTAACCGGAATGTTCGCCGCCGAACTGCGAGTGAAAAACGCCGAAACGCCGCTTTCGCGCAAGCAACGGAAGACGAGCGGATAAGGATTGCGGCGGAGGACGGCGAAAACGAGCGCCGGGTTGAGGACGAGCGCCGCCGTCAACATACTCCCGACGAGAAGCGCGAGAAGCCGCCCGTAATCGGCGAAAATCGCCGCGCCGCTCGTCGCGACCGAGGTAAACGTCAAGCCCAAAATTCCGAGCGGCGCCCAGCCGATCACCCAGCGCGCGGCGGCGGTCGCGGCGGTCGCGAAGTCTTTCAACGTCGATTTCGTCGTTGCGGAAGCGGTCGAGCGGAGCGCGAGCCCAAGGACGACGGCCCAAGTCAAAACGCCGATGAAGTTGCCGTCGACGAGCGCGCCGACCGGGTTTTGCGTCGCGTTTTTCAGCAGTTGCGCGAAGACTTCAAAAACGCCCGACGGCGGCGTCCCGGCGTCGGCGGCTTCCGGGAGTTTCAGCGTCGTCGGGAAGAGGAAACTCGCGCCGACCGCCAAAACCGCCGCGAGCGCCGTCGACGTTAAGTAAAGGACGACGACCGGAGTGAAGCGCGAACCGACTTTTTCGCCGGCGTTGGCGAGCGCCTCGACGACGAGAACGAAAACCAAAATCGGCGCGATCGCTTTCAACGCGCCGACGAAAAGCGTCCCGAGCGTTCCGATAACCGTCGCGCCGGGACAAAGGAAGCCGAGCGCGACGCCCAAAAGGAGCCCGACGGCGATGCGGGCGATCAACGAAAGACGGTTCCAACGGTTGAGAAAGCGGTTCATTGGGCGCGGTTTCCTTTTTTGTCGCGTTTGGGGCGGTCGACGGAAACGTCGGGGCTCGTTCGGCGGCGAGTTGACGGTCGAAGCGGTTTTGACGGTTTTAACGAGCGTTTGGCGGCGCGACGCTCTTCAAGTAACGGAGCGATTCGCGGCCCAGCTCGACGACGCCGGGGGAATAGTCGAACGGTTCGACGCCGACCCAACCGTCGAAACCGACGTCGGTTAACGCTTGCAAAATCGGCGCGAAGTCGAGAGCGCCGAATCCGGGGCCGCGCAGGTTCGGGTCGTTCGCGTGAAAGGTCGGCGCGCTCCGGCGGCCGAGCGCGGCGCGAATCGTTTCGGGAATCGACGCGCTTTCGCCCCCCGCCATCGCTTTGCAGTCGAGGTGGAGCGAGACCGTTTCCGGCGAACCGAGTTTTTCGATAAAGGCGAGCGTTTCGTCGGCGGTCGTCCAAAAGTTCGTTTCGGTCGGCGCGAGCGCTTCGAGCGCGAGCGTAACGCCGGTTCGTTCGAGCGTCGGAAGGACGAGCGAGATCGTTTCGAGCGCGGACTCCTCGGCGTCGGCGCGGGTAAACTCCGGCAAAATCGAACGTTGCGCGGGGGAACCGAAAACGAGATAGGAGCCGCCCAACTCGGCGCAAAGCTCGGCCAAGGCGATCAAATAGTCGGCGGTTCGACGGCGGACGGCGCGGTCGAGCGTCGTTAATCGCAAGCCCGACGTGTTCGCCAAGACCCAATGGAGCCCGGAAACCGCGACGCCGGAAGCGGTCGAGGCGGCTTGAACGCGACGGCGAATCGCGGCGGAAACGCGGGCGACGTCGGTCGTTTTCGAGTCGCCGGAGACGAACGCCGGGTCGAGCGAAAACGGAGCCAACTCGGCGCCGTCGTATCCCCAAGCGGCGAACGCGTCGAACTGATTTTCAAGGGACCAACGCAAAAACATCTCGTTGCAAAGCGCGAATTTCATCGGCGAAACTCCGGCAAAAGGGGAAAGACGGGTAAAATGAAAAAGCGGAAAGGGACGGCGGCGCGAACGTCGCTTTAAGTCGCTCGTTAATATTAATGACAAAATCGGTTCGCGACGTCGGCGAACGGCGGCGCGAACCGAAGGAACGCTCGAAACGTCGCGTCGCGTTCGACGGCGGCGCTTCGAGCGGGCGTTAAGCCGTTAAAATTGGTTTAAACGTTGAAACCGGAATCGGCTTATTTGCCCAGTTTCGCTTTGATCGTCGCGTCGAGCGCGGCGCCCCACGATTCGTAACCGACGGCGTTCGGGTGAAGGAGGTCGGGCATCACGTCTTTGGTGAGGACGCCGTCTTCGTTCAGGAAGACTTTCCCAATGTCGATCAGCTCGACGTAATCGAGGTCGCGAACGGCATACGGCATAAGGGCGTTAATCTTGTCGATTTCCGCTTGTTGATCCGGGCGGCTCGTGCAGGGGAAGATTTTCAGAACGATAATCTTCATTTCCGGGAAGAGGGAGTGGAGCTTCGTAACGACGCGGCGGTTGCCGAGCGCGATATCGGCCGGTTGACGGTCGCGGCTCCAAGTGTTGTTAACGCCGATGAGGAGGACGGCGAGCTTCGGATTGACCTTGCTCCAGTCGTAGTTTTCGAGGCGCCAAAGGACGTGTTGCGTTTGGTCGCCGCCGATCCCGAGGTTGATCGCCTTCATATCGCCGTAATATTTTTCCCAAACGTCTTTACCGGCGCCTTCCCAACCGTGCGTGATCGAGTCGCCGACCATCAGGACGTCGACGTCGCCCTTCTTGAGGAGGTCGTTCTTTTGGTTGTAGCGATCCATCCACCACTTGTCGTTGCGCGGAACCGGTTTGCAGTCGACCGGGGTTTCGCCGAGGCCGTCGGCGATCATCGGTTCGAGCGCGTCGGCCCAAATTTTGTAACCGGCGGCGTTCGGGTGGAGCATATCGGGCATAATTTCTTTCGGAAGGGTTCCGTCTTCCGTCAGGAACAGATCGTTGATGCTGTAAAGTTGGACGTTTTCGACTTTCGAACCGGCGTAAATGTCGCGGAGACCGGCGTTGATGGCGTCGACGTCTTTGCGGAATTTATCGCCGACTTTGTGGTCGCGCGGGAAAACTTCCAGCAAGAGGATTTTTGTCGTCGGGTAGAGCGCCTTCACTTTGTCGACGACCGCTTGGACGCCTTGAACCGTTTCGGCGGGGGAGCTGTGTTGCGCGCGGACTTTATTGTCGCCGTCCATTTTGTCGACGGTGTGCCCGATGTTGTTCGTGCCGATCATAATAATCGTCATTTTCGGGTTGATTTTGTCGACCGGCGAATTTTCGAGGCGCCAAAGGACGTGGCCGGTGCGGTCGCCGCTGATGCCGAAGTTCATCGCGTTGCGGTCGCCGTAGTATTCGGCCCAAACGTCTTTTCCGCCGCCTTCCCAACCGTGCGTGATCGAGTCGCCGATCCAGAGGAGATCGACGTTGCCTTGCGCCATCCGTTCGGCTTGTTTCTTGAAGCGGTCGATATCGCGGTTTTCGAGCGTAACGGCGAGGTTTTCGGTAACGGCCGGTTGAGCGAACGTAAGGGACGGCGCGCCGACGAAGGCGAACGACAAGCCCAAAACGCCGACGACGAAGGCCGCTAAATTCAGCGATTTTTTCATAATGACAAATCCTTTGAGGGGGTGAGTCCGACGGCGAAGGCGCGTCGGAGGAACAATAAACGGAGCGCGTCGAACGGCGGGCGCTCGCTTTTTCATATCTTAACTGAAATCGCTTCCGTTTTGAAGCGTTTTTTTTCGAAAAAGGGAAAATTTTTTCAAATTCTCGGAAAAGAACCTGTTTTTAATTTGAATTTTGGTTATAATTTCACTTGTCGCGCGTTAAGTCGGACGGTTTTGGAGCGCGCGCCGACCGTTGGAATGTAGAAGAAAATTTTTGATTTGATAGACTATCGCGGCGTTTAGCAATAAACGTCGCGACGTCGCGTTTTAAATATGTCCTTAGAAATTCGATATGTTAAACGGTTGGAAATGCGGTTCGATTACGTCGAGGGGACGCCTTTGCCCGAACCGACGCTGCCTCCGGGGTACTTTTGGACGTCGTGGAGCGCGGCGCAGACGACGACGCACGCTCGGCTGATTTACACGGCGTTTCATCGCGACCTCGACGCCCGCGTGTTTCCGACGTTTCGCTCTTACGACGCTTGCGAGCGGCTGATGCGGGCGATCGCGTCGAAAAAAGATTTCGTCCCGAAGGCGACTTGGCTGATCGGGCGGCGCGGCGGACCGTCGGAGCAAATCGATTACTGCGCGACGATTCAAGGGATGCTCAAAGGAGACGGGACGGTCGGCGGGATTTTGAACGTCGCGGTGATTCCGACCGCTCGACGGCGCGGGCTCGGACGAGCGCTCGTCTTGAAGGCGCTGCATGGTTTTCGCGACGTCGGCTGCGTTCGAACGACGCTCGAAGCGACCGCGGAGAACGCCGGAGCGGTGCGGTTGTACGCGTCGCTTGGGTTCGTCGTGTCGCGGGTTTCTTACGTCGAGTCGTATGTCGAAACGGGGAAACAATTTTAACGGTTAAGACGATTTTAATGAACGAAAGCCGTCGGGCGACTTGGAACGCTCGGCGGCTTTTGCTGTATTTTGCGCGTCGAAGCGCCGATAATAAGGACGAACGCCGACGCCGGGCGCCGACTTTCGCGAGTCGACGGCGCGGAGAGCGGCGAATCGAACGTAAATTTAACGAAAAAACCGACTTTGACGGCGTTAAACGCGGACGGATTGAACGGATTACGACGATGGAAGCGAAAAATCGGATTGAAGTTTTTGACAACGGACTCGCGTTGATCGCCGAAGAGGCGCCGTGGAGCGAAGCGATTTCGTTCGCGATTCGGACGCCCGCGGGGTCGATTTACAATCCGCCGGGAAAGGCCGGGTTGGCGAGCTTGACGTGCGAGATGACGACGCGCGGCGCGGGCGGGCTCGGGAACCGCGAGTTCTTGGAAACGCTCGAAAACCTCGGCGTCGAGTCGTCGGAGTCGACGTCGCAGTCGTATATGTCGATCGGCGCGGTCGGATTGGCGGAACATTGGGAACGTTCGCTCGAACTCCTGACGGCGCAACTCCGCGACCCGATCTTTCCGGAGGACGAACTCGAATCTTGTCGCCAAATTCAGTTGCAAGAAATCGCCGCGATCGAAGACGAACCGGCGCGCAAAACGCTGATCGAGTTGGGAAGGATTTTTTATCCCGACCCGTTCGGGCGTCCGAGTTTCGGCGACGTCGAGTCGGTGAACGCGCTGACGATCGACGACGTTCGCGACTTCCACCGCCGCTTTTTCCGCCCGAACGGAACGGTCGTCGCGGTTTCCGGACGTTTTGATTGGGAGCGCGTTCGCGACAAGGTCGCGGCGCTTTTCGGCGATTGGAAACCGGTCGAAACGGCGGAAATCGTTCCGGTCGCGTCGACGACGTCGACCGTTCATCGCGAAACCGACTCGGCGCAAACGCATATCGGGCTGGCGTTCGAAACGATTCCGTTCGGCGACCCGGAGTATCATCGCGCTTGGGGCGGCGTCGAGGTGTTGAGCGGCGGGATGAGTTCGCGGCTCTTCACGGAGGCGCGCGAGAAACGGGGGCTCTGCTATTCGGTTTTCGCGTCGTACAACACGCACCGCGATTTCGGCGGCGTCTTCTGTTATTGCGGAACGACGGCGGAACGGGCGCAAGAGTCGCTCGACGTGATCGTCGGCGAAATCGACCGTTTGCGTTTCGACCCGCCGACCGAAAGCGAAATGGAGCGAATGAAAATCCGGGCGAAGAGCGGACTCGTAATGCAGCGCGAGTCGACGACGGCGCGCGCCGGAGCGATCGTTCGCGACTGGACGTATTTGGGAAAAATCCGCTCCTTCGACGAGACGATGGCGAGTATCGACGCGCTGACGAGCGAATCGATCGCGTCCTATTACGAGGAGCGCGGCGAACGGAAGTTCCGGCTCGCGACGTCCGGTCAAACGCCGCTGAAACTCGACGAAGCGCGCCTCTTCTAAACGGCGCCTTAACCGTTTAATAAATTAATAAGGGTAAACCGACGGTTCGCCGTCGCGCAAGAATTGAAAACCGGGAACGCGTCGCGTCGGGCGTTCCCGGTTTTTTTGTCGTTGTCGCCGGGAGGTTTTGCCGGTTTTAGACGATTTAACGGTTTTGTCGGCGCCGTTGAGAGGCTTTGGCGGTTTTAGCGGTTTTGTCGTCGTCGCCGTCGAGAGACTTTGGCGGTTTTAGCGGTTTTATTGCCGTCGCCGTCGAGAGACTTTAGCGGGTTTAACGATTTTGTCGTCGTCGCCGCCGAGAGACTTTAACGGGTTTAACGATTTTGTCGCCGTCGCCGCCGAGAGACTTTAACGGGTTTAACGGTTTTCTTTGCAGCTCAACCGCTCGACGTCGAGGCGAACGACCGCGACCGCGTCGAGAGCGTCGTCGAACTTCCAATCGCGAACGCCCGCCGTCTTATTGAGAATCGCCGTTAATCCCCGGCGTTTTTCGGCGACGTCGGCGAGTTCCGTCGCGACGGCGACCCCGACGACGCTCCGGTACCGCGCCGAAAAAGCGCAAGGCGTCGGCCCCTCGACCAGCTCGAACCCGGCGTCGAGTTCGAAGCCGACGCGCGGATTCCGGCGGATAACGTCGAGTTTGCGTCCGGCGCGAGCGGAGTGAAAATAGAAAACGCGCCGTCCGTCGATAATTTCGGCGCCGAAATTGACCGGAACGACGTAAACTTCGCCGTCGTCGTTCAGGCCGAGTCGCAAAACGGCGGATTCGGCGATTATCTCTTCGATTCGGGTCGGGTCGACGACTTCGCGGTCGCGGCGGCGCATTGGGGACGGTTCCTTTCGGGTTAAAATAAGGGAAAAGGGAAGGAACGGGAAGGTTAAAACGGACGCGGAAACAGGCGCGCTCGACGGCGCTATTAATATTATTGACAAAATCGGCGAAACCGAGCGCGACCGACGCGGCGAGTCGAGCGTTTTCGTCGCGTCGGTCGAACGGTCGGTTCGACGGGTTGCGTCGCCGCTTGCTGTCGGGCGTTTTTGTCGAGTCGGTCGGACGGTCGGTTGAAACGATCGCGGCGATTATTTCGCTTGCATTGGTTCGGCGGGTTGCGTCGACTCTTGCGCTTGCGTCGTTTCGTCCTTTTGAGCGGTTTCGACGGGTTCCGGAGCGCGGCGCTCGAACCGCCAAATTCCGGCGCCGACGTTCTCCGCTTTCCAAAACGCGCCGTCGCGAACGAACTTGACGCCGGTCGCCGATTCCGCCGCCGGAACGCCGTCGACGTAAAGCGCGTCGTCGTCCGAAAGCGCCGGGACGTAAACGTCCGCCTTAACGTTGCCGGGAAGCGAAACGGCGAGCGAGTAAACCGCGTCGGTCGGACGGGCGATCCGAACTTCGACCGGGCCGCGAATCGTCGGAACGAGCGCGTCGACTCGCTTCAAACCGGCGATTTGCGGCTTGACCCGAAGCGTCGCGAAACCGGGGCTCGTCGGTTCGACGCCGACCAACTTGCGCGGAATAACGTTCGCCGGCGCCGCGCCCCAAGCGTGATTCCAGTCTTGGTTCGGCTTGTAACGGTCGTCCCAAGCCTCCAACGAAATCGTCGAGCCGACCCGGAGCATGTTCAGCCAACCGCGCAGGTCGTCCGCCGCCATCCGCTCGAAACCGTACTCGCCGTCGCCGCCTTCGTAAACGGCGTCGAGCAAAAATTGCGCGCCGTAAACGCTGCAACGCATCCCGCGCGACCGAACGAACGCCGCGACGCTCGCGACGTTCTCCGCCGGAACGAGCCCGAACGCCAACGGGAACATGTTGCCGTGAAGCGACGCGTGATCGGTCGCCTCGCCGTCGCGGTAAACGCCCCTTTCGGCGTCGAAAAACGTTTCGTGAAACGCTTTTCGATGTTTTTCGATCTGCGCCGCGAAGAACGCCGCGTCCGCTTCTTCGCCGAGAATCTCCGCGAACCGCTTCGCCGAGTTCAGCGCGACGTGATGGTAAGCGTTGACGACGACGTTAAAATCGTTAAAAACGAAACCGTCCGTCTCGCCGGATTCCGCGTTTTCGTTCCCGGCGAGGCCCTTGTGCGGCCAGTCGACGATGTCGCCGAACGGGGAACTCGACCCTTTGAAGTGGAGGGACGCGAAAAATTCCGGCGTCGTTTTGCCTTTGCGCGTGCTGATCAGGCCGTTATCCTCGGCGAGCGCGACGAGCGTTTTCGCCTTAATATCTTCGTAATAACGCCGAATATGCCGCGCGTCGCCGGTGTACAAGTAGTCGAACCAAGCGATTTGCGGAATTTGCAGGTGCCATTCGGTCGGCCAAGTCGGGTGGAAAATCAAGTATTCGAGCGTTACCCGGGCGAGCGAAAACTCGCGGTCGACGCAATAATGACTCAGTTGGTTGGGCAGCGCGTCCCCTTCGTAAGGAATCCGTTCGCGGTCGCCGTCGACGTAATAGCCCGCGAAGGTCGTCGCCGGGATCGAATAACGGCAAAGGTCCCAAACGCGGTTGAGGCGGGCGTCGTCGCAGTCGAAATAGGACGCCGAGACGTCGAACGGGTACGTAACCGTTTCGCGAGCGACCGAGCAAACGACCGGCTCCGGCGCCGCGTCGAAGAGGGAGCCGGTTTCGGTCGCGTCGATTTTATCGGTTTTGTCGGCGTCGACGGTCGAAGCGGGCAAAATCTCGACTTCGGCGTATCGGAACGGCATCACTTCGCCGACGTAATCGGGCATTAAGACGGCGGCGCCGCTCGAGTTGCGCTTGTCGACGCGGGTCTTGATCGAGTAAAATTGACGCCCGGTTTGGAGCGGCAGGCGGTACTCCCAATAGCGCGTCGACCCGGCGGGCTTGCGGTCGACTCGACCGTCTTTAATCCGTTCGCCGACTCGAACGAGCGCGACGCGACCGGCGGCTTTCGAGTCGATTTCGACCCGAATTTGCCCGAACGAAGCGCGCCCGAAGTCGTAAAACGTCGTTCGGTCGTCGAGCGGCGTCGCGCTTTGCGGACGGTCGACCTTTTTGACGAGCGGGTAACGGCTCGCGCCGCTTTCGTCGAGCGTCGCGGCGGTTTGGAACGCTTTGATCGCCGACCAATCGGACGGCGCGTCGGTTTCGTCCCAAGTTTGGACGCGCCAATAATAAACGGTCGACGGTTTGAGCGGCTCGGAACCGCCGAACGGAACCGCGGTCGACTCCGCGCCCGGGGTTTTGCCGGAGTCCCAAACGTCCGGCGCGCCCTTCGACTCGGCGAGAATCGAGCGGTCGGTCGCGATTTGAATCCGCCAAGCGGACTGCGCCGCGCCGCGCTTCGGCGCCGGAACGACCCAAGAAAACGCCGGACGCGACGAGCGAATCTCCGCGACTTGCAGCCGCTCGACCGCTTTCGGGACGTCGGCCAACGTCAGTTGCGTCGGATAGCCGTCGCGCCAAACGACGTCGGTCTTTTCGAGCAAATCGACGAGCAACTTCGTCGGCGCGGTCGCAACCGGCGTCGCGACCGGAGCCGCGGGTTGCGCCGAAGCGGAGAGCGCGAACGACGAAAACGCCGTCGCGGTCGCTAAAACCGTTAAAATCGGCGCGACCGTTTGAAAGGACGCAAGGGAAGAAAGGGCGCGTCGGAAAAGTCGACGCAAAGAACGCGAACGCATAAAAACCTCCTAAATTAAAGCGGAACGACGCGGCGGTCGGCGAGTTGGGGAAATAAAAAAAAATCGGCAAAACCGGCCTTTCCTCCGAAACGGCGCGTTCGTCGGCGGCGCAAGGAACGCTACTATTGTACGACGCCGCGAATCGTTTGTCAAACGGAAAGACGGCGCGTTCCCCCCGCTTGACGACGGGAAAAAATCGAGTACAATAAGTTTTGGTCGAACGCGTTTTTCCGGTTGTAACGGCTTCCGCTTCGACGGGGAAAGACGGCGAAAAGACGCGTTTTTGTCGGCGCGTTCGTTGAAGTTGTTTCCCCTTATAATAAGGACGAGCGCCCGAGCGTTTTTGTTCGCGCGTTCGGCTTAATTAGATAAGGACGAGTGCCCGAGCGGTTTAAGGGACCGGTCTTGAAAACCGGCGACGGTTTCCCCGTCCGCGGGTTCGAATCCCGCCTCGTCCGCTCATTTTTGCGTCGACGACGAGAACGTCGAAAAAATTTAAACCTTAACGCGGCCTTAAGGAAAGGCGCGCGTTTGCAAGCGCGCCGCGTCGTCGTTTCTTGGAAGACTCGACGGCGAAACGGCGCGTTTTTGTTAAAGTTCGTTCGTCGAACGGTTCGATATTTCCGGTAAATACGCGTCGACGGCGCGATGGATTTTGCGTTTGGCGCCCCGAACGTCGACGGAGCGCGGGTTGAGAAATTGATTAACGCGACAAATGATGAAACCGAACGACCAATTTAACGCGACGTTCCGACGAACCGCGTTCCTTGCGGCGACCTTGCTGCCGACCGCTTTTCTCGGCGGCGTCGGGGAAGCGAACGGCGCGACTTCTAAAGCGTTTCCGAACGCGGGCGCGCCGATTTACGTTGCGAACAACGTCGGTTCGGAACCGTTGGGAACCCCGATCGCGGCGTCCGGCGAAAACGCGGCGAACGTTGTCGAAAAAGAAGCGTCGCCCGTCGTTTCGAGCGTAAAATACCCGGTCGCGCGTCGAGAAGTCGCTTGGCGCGACGCGCGCGGAGCGCGAATTTCGGCGCTCGTTTTTTATCCGGCGGCGCCTCCGGTCGCGGGCGCGAAGTTCTCGGTTGTCGTTTACTCGCACGGGCTCGGCGGTTCGGCGGAACGGTTCGCGTATTTGGGCGAAGCCTGGGCGGCGCGCGGCGTCGTAACGCTTTGTTTGCGGCATCCGGAGAGCGACGAAACCGTCTGGCGCGGCAAATTGCGACCGATGGGCGAATTGAAAGAAGCGTATCGGCATTCTTGGACGGCTCGCGACCGCGCGTTGGCGATTCGTTCCGCGATCGATTTTTTGACGACGACGCAAAACGCCGACGGCCCGCTCGGACGCGATCTCGATTTGAATCGCGTCGGCGTCGCCGGGAACGATTTGGGCGCCCTCGCCGCGCTTCTCGTCGCCGGGCAGCTTCCGCCGGACAACGGCCCGTCGCTGAAAGACCCGCGCGTCGCGGCGACGTTGGCGCTTTCGCCGCCGGTCTATTGCGACCGACAACAGGGCCGCGTCGTTTATTCGTTGATCGACGCGCCGTTCGCGACTTTCTCCGGAACGAACGACGACGGCGTCGTCGGCGACGTGAAAGCGGAACAGCGGCGGATTCCGTTCGACGCCGCGCGGGGAGTCGACCGTTTTCACTTCACGTTGCAGGGCGGCGACCATATGGTGTACGGCGGGCATCGGTTCCCGACGAAGCAAACGAACGACGCGCGGTATCAGGCGACGATTCGTTCCGCGTCGACCCTCTTTTGGCGCGCTTACTTGTGCGGCGACCCCGACGCGGCGAAGGCGTTGCGGTTCGCGCCCGATTCCTCGTTTATGGCGACGGCGAGAAGCGAGCGGATTTTTGAAAATTAACCGTCGACGAAGCGGCGGCGTTGAAAAAACGTCGTCGCTTTTTCTATTTCAAGGCTTTTTCGACGCGTCTTTTTCGACGGCGTCGCTCGCGTCCGTTCTTTTTAAAAGACGCGAAATTTGATAATTGAATAGGTTTGTTGAAAATCGGCTGATTTTTCTTTTGGAACGACGCGGCTTTCGATTCTTTTCGCGGGCTTTTTCGTCGGTTTTTCTCTTTTGGGCTTGATTCGTTTCGCGGTTCTTCGTATACTTCGCCCGTTGTTTTTTCAGCTTGTTGCGTCGACGGCGGCGCGAGACGTTCCGCCGGACGGTCGAAACAAGCCGCGTTGGTCGCGTTTTCGTTGGACTAAGAATTTTGAACGAATTTTCGGGCGTTAAGAAAAGATTGCGAATCGACGTTCCTTCGGCGCGTCGTCGTTCTGAAAAGCGACGGCGTCGGGGGAGCGTTCGCGCTCGTTCGTTCTTGTTAAGCGTTCTCGCGGCGGCGATTTTCGGCGTTCCGAGCGTTGCGCCGGGGTCGGATTTTTTCGCGTCCGGCCCGGTTTCCGGAGGCGTTTTGGGGTTGAGCGACGACGGGAGCGGAAACGCGCCGAGCGTCGGGTTTGCCGATTTTGCCGATTATTCGGAAAGCGCCGACGTTTTGCCGACCGTCGAAGCCGTCGAACCGCGTTCGCCGTCGAACGGTTTGCTCGACGCGGGGCTGGGCGCCGTCGCCGACGAGGAGGCGTTGGCGCAAGAGCGAGCCGAGTTGCTCGGGCATACGCCGGAAGAAAAAGCGTTGGCGGCGCGGCTTGAAGAGCGAACGTTCGGCGATTCGAAAATTCTCGCGCCGAAGGCGGTCGCGTCGAGCGAGCCGGTCGCGGTTTCCGCCGAATTTGGCTGGAAAGGGGAAGACGACGAACTCGGCGAAGTTTACGTTCTTTGCGGAGATTGCCGAATTTCGCAAGGCGCCGACGTCGTTTCGGCTCCGGCGGCGGTCGTTTGGCGCTCGTTCGCGGCGGACGGTTCGGCGCGGCTCCTCGTTTATCTCGAACAGAACGCGGAGCGTCCGTTGCGCGTCGAAACGTCGTCGGCGTTCGTCGAAGCGAAAGCGAAGGGCGACTCTTGGTTCGGAACGTTCCGAACGCTCGGCGGGATCGATTTGCGCATCGCGACGCCGGGGGACGGTCAACTCGCGCCGGAGGAAATCTATTTTCGAGCGAAAGAGACGGCTCGCGTCGAGGCGCCGAGTTATTGGAACGGCGTTGAAAATAGCGGAAATACGGAAAATAACGAAAACGCCGCCGCGCAAAACGTTCAAACGGCGCAAAACGGGCAAGCGGCGACGGTCGACGGCGAAACCGGCGTCGGGTGGAGCGAAACCGGGGAAGGCGAAGTCGTCGAAATTCCGGAGACGTCGCGAGTCGGCGAATATTTCGAACGAGCGCGAGCCGTCGAGACGGCGCCGAAGCGTCGTTTCCAAATTTATCAACGGTACGACCGCGCGACCGACGTCAAACTGCGCCCGAATTCGAGCGAGTCGACCGACGGCGACGGCAAGGACGTTTGGCTGATTTCCAACGGTTTCACTATCGTCGTGCAAGGCGTCGACGACGCGGGCGCGCCGGTTGGGGAAGCGATCGAACTTTCCGCCGACCAAGCGACGATTTGGGCCGTCGGCTTGCAAAACGTCGACTTTACGAACGCGGCGAGCAAAATAACGCCGGCCGACCTCGACCTCGAACTCTATTTGGACGGCGACGTCGTTTTCCGTCAGGGCGACAACGTAATTTACGCGCAACAAATGTATTACGACGCCAAAAATCTCGTCGGAATCGTTTTGGACGCCGAAATGGTCGCGAAGGTTCCGGAGACGAACGACGGTTATTTGCGAATCTCCGCCGACAAAATTACGCAACGCGGCCCGGACGCGCTTCTTGCGACGAACGCTTGGGTTTCGACGAGCGCGATGGGCGAGCCGACCTACCGTTTGTCGGCGAAATCGCTCGTCGCCGAAACGCGTCGAACGCCTCTTTACGACGTCGCGACCGGGCGCCGCGCCGTCGATCCGAAGACAGGCAAACCGGCGACGCGCGAGGAACGTTACGTCGTCGCGGAGGACAACCTCGTTTCGATCGGAAGCGTTCCGGTTTTCTATTGGCCTTGGTTGGCGATGGACGTCAAGGAGCGGGCGTTCTATTTGCGCAACGTAAAACTCGGGAGCGACTCCGTTTTTGGAACGCAAGTTCGCACGATTTGGGATCCTTATCAACTCTTAGGAATCGCGGAGCGGCGACCGGAGGGAACCGATTGGGATCTCGAACTCGATTACCTCTCCGACCGCGGTTTTGGACACGGAACGACGTTTATTTACAATCGCGACTCCCTTTGGAGCTGGGATACGCGAGCGGTCGGCGCGTTCAATTTTTACGGGATTTCCGACAAAGGCCTCGACAATTTGGGGCTCGGACGCCGCTCGGTTCCGTTCCCGCATAATTATCGTTATCGCGCGCTTTGGAAGCATCGCCAAGAGTTGGGAACGCTCGGCTGCCTCGGCGACGGTTGGCTCCTGACGGCGCAGGCCGGAACGTCGAGCGACCGCAACTTCATTCCGCAATACTTCGAGAACGAATGGCAAACGAACTCGAACCCGGAAACGCGTTTTGAACTGAAAAATATATACAATAATCAATCGTTCGGGATAACGGGAGCGATTCGCGTCGACGATTTTTACACGCAGACGAACTGGCTGCCGCGCCTCGACCATTATTGGCTCGGCGAACCGCTCTTCGGCTCGAATTTGGTTTGGTACGAACATACGCGGCTCGGGTACGGTCAATTCAAAACGACCGATATTCCTTACGCGACGGAGGATAAGAACCTTTTCCGCTACCTCGATTGGGAACTCGCGCCCGATTCGACGAGTAATTCGCCTTATTCGTCGGGGACGCGAACCCTTTCCGCGGACGGGCTCGTCTTCTCGTCGCGGCACGAGATCGACGCTCCGTTCCAACTTGGGCCGGTGAAGGCGACGCCCTACGCGCTCGGCGAATACGGCTTTTGGAGTCAAGGCGTTTCGGAGTCGGACGTCGGGCGGTTGTACGGTCGGCTCGGTTTGCGGCTGAATCTGCCGGTTTGGAAGGTCGACTCGAACGTCGAGAGTCGAACTTGGTACCTGAACGGGTTGGCGCACAAGATGAACTTTACCGTCGACGCGTCGGTTTCGGACGCCGACCAAAATTACGACGATTTGGTTCTTTACGATCAAATCGACGACTGGCAAATCCAGGAGTTCCGCCGCCGTTACTCCGTTACGACGTTCGACGGTTCGATCCCGCTGCGCTTCGACGAACGCTATTACGCGATTCGGCAGGGCCTGCTCGCCGGGAACGTTACGTCGCCGAGTCCCGAATTAGCCGACGACTTGCAACTCGTCCGGCTCGGTTGGAACAACCGTTGGCAAACGAAGCGCGGCCCGGCGGGGAACCGTCGCGTCGTCGACTGGATTAAGTTCGACGCCGGTTTGAACCTTTACCCGAACGACGAGGAGAACTTCGGCGAAATTCCCGGTTTGATCGATTACGACGCGAGTTGGCTCGTCGGCGACCGTTTCGCGGTCTTATCGTCCGGTTTGTACGACGTTTGGGGAACCGGTCAAAAAATTACCCGGGTCGGTTTTCAGCGTCGGCGTCCCGGGTTGAGTTCCGTTTATTTGGGCGTCGACCGCCTGTACGGCCCGATCGACTCGACGTATTTGAACTTCGCGCTCGCGTATCGCACGTCGGAGAAATGGGGGATCGGCTTCAACGCGTCTTACGACTTGAGCGAAGGGCACAATATCGGGCAAAACCTGACGGTCAGCCGCGTCGGCGAGTCGTTCGTCGTTACGGTCGAGGCGAGCCGCAACGAGAGCCAAGACAACTGGGGCTTGAACCTGCAAATCGAGCCGATTTTCCTCTTCGACCTCGACAAGGGCGACGAAGGCTTGCTCGGACTAGGCCGAATGAACTGACGGCGGCGAGTTTGCCGGTTTTAGCGGTCGGCGAAACGAGGAGAACAAACGAAGCGCGAGCGTCGCGGAAGCGGCGGTCGCGCTTTTTTTCGGGTTTTTTCGGCGAAACGACGACGAACGCTTGATTTTGCGGCGCGCTTGCGGTAAAATAAGCGACGCGTTTCCGGTTTCGAGGAAAAGTCGAAGCGGCGGAGCGCGAGTTCCATCTTTTATAACCGCTTTTATTTAACGAGTTAGGAAAAGACGATGCAAAAGAAGATTTCTCGACGCGATATGATCGGCGCGACCCTTGCCGGAGCGACGGCCCTCGGGTTCGGTTCGCAAAACGCTTGGGGCGAAGAAAAAAAATTCGGAAAACCGGAAAATTTCAAGGGCGACATTAAGCAATCGGTCTCGAAATGGTGCTTCGGTTCGATTCCGCTCGACGAATTTTGCGAAATCTGCAAAGGGATGGGGATGGTCGGCGTCGACCTGATCGACCCGAAAGACTGGGAGACCGTCAAGAAACACGGCCTTACCGTTACGATGGGGAACGTTCCGGAAGTCAATATTCCGGTCGGGATTAACCGAACGGAAAACCACGACCGCATCGTCGCTTCGTATGAAAAATACATCCCGATGGCGGCGGAACTCGGCGTTCCGAACCTGATTTCGCTTTCCGGGAACCGCGCCGGAATGGACGACGAAACCGGCCTCAAAAACTGCGTCGCCGCTTTGAAACGCGTCGCGAAAATCGCCGAAAAACACAACGTCAACATTATGCTCGAACTCCTGAACGCCAAGGATCACAAGGACTATATGGCCGACTCGACCGATTGGGGGATCGACTTGGTGAAGGGCGTCGGCAGCGAACGCGTCAAACTTTTGTACGACATTTATCATATGCACCGTATGGAAGGCGACGTGATCCACAACATTCGCCGCGCTTACGACTGCATCGGCTACTTCCACACCGCCGGCGCGCCGGGCCGCAACGACTTGGACGACCAACAAGAGCTTTATTATCCGGCGATTATGCGCGCGATTAAAGCGTTGGGCTACAAGGGTTTCGTCGCGCACGAGTTCATTCCGAAAAAGGGCGTCGAATCCCTCTACGACGCCGTCAAACTCTGCGACGTCTGAGCGCCGCCGGGCGCACCGGGTTCGCGCTACCGCGCGCGGCGGGTTACATCGCTCCCGTTGGTCGCTCCCGGGGACGCTCAACTTCGTTGACGGGAGCGTTTTTCGAACCGTCGGTTAAATTGGCCGACGGTCGCGGGCGGCGTTTTGCCCGTCGAGATCGGTTGCGTCGCGGACTCGGTCGCTCCCGGGAAGGTTTAACTTCGGCGACGGGGGCGTTTGGAAGGGCCGTCGGTTGAATAATTGACGGTTGGCGGCGGCGTTTTGTTCGAATCGTCGAGCGAATCGATTCGGCGGTCGCGGGCCGCGCTTTGCTTCGACGGCGCGACGCCGGGGGCGCGGTCGGGCTCTTCCGCTTGGTTAGGCGGGCGATTTAGCGAAAATAACGAAAACATTACTTAAAAACGGTTGAGAAAATGCGGAAAATGGGAAAATTGGGTTGCGCGGCGTTCTTGGCGGCGGTCGTTGGGAGCGCGTTTTTGACGGCGTCGGCGCAAGCGGCGAAACCGGAAATCGACTGTTCGAAGATTCGCGGCGTTTGCTATTTTTGCGGTTCGACGGAGCAAGCGGAGCGCGAACTCGGGTACGGGAAGCGCGTCGGCCTGAACGCGACGCGATTCTGGTGCAGTCAATCGGCGTATCATCGCGACAAGGAAAAGTACGTTCAAAGCATTGTCGACTTCGTGCGGACTTGCGATAAAAACGGTTATAAATGTATGCCGATCCTCTTTAACGGCAATATGTTGAATCCGCAAACGATCGAGCCGGACGCTTACGCCGCCGCGGACGAGTACGCCAAGGCGATGGTCGAGGCGCTCAAAGACGAGCCCGGTTTGCTGATGTTCGACGCGATGAACGAACCGCTCTGCTGCGACTATATTAATAAGGCGCCGAAAGAGGAAAAGGAAGCGCGCAAGGCGAAAATTTGGGCGTTCTTGAACCGTCAACTCGACCAAATCAAGGCTTGGGCGCCCGATTGCCTCGTTACCGTCGGCTATACGACCGCTTGGGAGATCGAGGAGTCGACCGCGCGCAAACTCGACGTGTTGTCGTTCCACTGCTACAACGACCGTCGCCAAGTGATTCGCGACAACTTTAAGCTGGCGAAGGAATGGGGCGAAAAGCTCGGAATCCAAGTGATCAACACCGAAACCGGCTGTCTCGCGCGGGCGAACTCTTACGAAATGGCGCTCGAAGCCTGTCAAGAGTTTGGAATCGGTTGGTTCCTCTTCGAGCTGATGATTCACGGGCGCTGTATCGACGAACACGGGATTTTCTACGCCGACGGCACGATTCGCGACGCCGCGACGATTTCGGCGATGTTCGGTTGTTTCCGCAACCGCGGCGTCAACGTTCCGGTCGTTCCGACGAATCCGAACCGCGAAGGGAAGGCCGACCGCGCCCTCGAACAAATCCGCTCGGCGCTCAAAGAATACACGAGCGACGCGTTCGACTATCGCCGCAGCGACAAGAAAAAGTTGCTCGACGCTTGCGAAGTCGCCGCGAACCTCCTCGAAGCCTGCGAGTTGGTTCCGATGAGCGAACTCCCGACGGCGCAAATCGAGAAGTTCCGTCGCGACGAAAACGCCGACCTTTGGGAAATCCGCAAATTCGCCGTTACGTTGGCCGAGCGGTTGAAGGAAGTCAGCCAAATTATCGACTGACGCGCTCGACGGCTTCGACCGAGCGACGCGTTTGCCTCCGGCGACGTTTGTCCCGGCGGTGAGCGGTTGCGGAGAAACGTTAAAATAGCGAAAATAAGGCGGCGGGGAAAACGAACCGTCGCCGAACGAAGGCGCGTCGACGTAAAGTCGGCGCGCTTTTTGCCGTTTTGCGACGCTAAAAAACGCTTTGGGGATATTAGCGGTTTTAGAGAATATTGCGATAACAACGTTTTTGACGATAACGAAAGGAAAGACGATGAAACGATTTTGGACGACGGCGGCGCTCTGGGCGGCGTTCGTTTGCGGCGCGACGGCGGCGTTTTCGACGGTCGACGACGTTAGAGCGGACGAAAGCGCGACCGAAACGGCGGCGACGCGTTGGAATCTCGAAACGGACGGTTCGATCGTTTGGAGCGATTTTTCGCCTCGCCGCGTTCCGCACAACGATCATATCGAAGCGAGCGGCGAGCGCGTCTCGACCGTTTTCCGATACGGCGTCGACGAAAAGGGCGCGTTCCGCCTGAATCGCTCGGTCGTTTGGCCGATGTTGCGGACGATTCCGAACAACACGCACGCGAGTTTGACGATTCGCTTCGATTACGATCTGCCGTCGCGGTTGACGCTCGACGGAAAACCGCTCGCGAACGAAAAAACGCTCCGCGTCGCGCTGAACGGCTTCTTGTCGGTCGTTAGTCGCTTCGACGCCGACGGAAAACCGGTCGAAATCGAGCGCCGCTTCTTTCCGTCGACGACCGGGCCCTTCGTTTGCGAACGAGCGACGGTCAAGAATATCGGAACGGAAACGGTCGTTTTGAGCGTTCCGGAACTTCGCGACGTCGACCAAACCGACCCGAAACGCGGCGTGAACGGCGCCTATACGACCGTCGCGGCGATCGGCAATCCCGGCGAATCGACGCTGAAACCGGGGGAAAGCGCGACCGTAAACTTCGCGATTCAAGCGTTTTCGGAAGGGAAGGGCGAGCGCGAAGCGACGATCGACTTCGCCGCCGAGGAAGCGGCCCGCGCCGCGTTCGTTTCGGAAATTTGGAGCAAGCTCGTCCTTGAAACGCCGGAGCCGATCCTGAACGCCGCGTTCGCGTTCGCAAAAATCCGCGCTTCGGAGAGCATTTACCGAACCGCGGGCGGCCTGATGCACGGCCCGGGCGGCGAGTCGTATTACGCCGCGATTTGGGCGAACGACCAAGCGGAATACGTCAACCCGTTCTTTCCTTACCTCGGATACGCGAAGGGGAACGAGTCGGCGTTGAACTCTTTCCGCCATTTCGCGCGCTTTATGAACGACAAATTCCGCCCGATTCCGTCGTCGATTATCGCGGAGGGAATCGATATTTGGAACGGCGCCGGCGACCGCGGCGACGCGGCGATGATCGCTTACGGGGCGGCGCGATACGCGCTCGTTCGCGGCGACGAAGCGGAGGCGCGCGAACTTTGGCCGCTGATCGCTTGGTGTCTTGAATATTGCAACCGAAAATTGACCGCGGACGGCGTCGTCGCGTCCGATTGCGACGAACTCGAGCGACGTTTCCCGGCGGGGGACGCGAACCTCTGCACGTCGGTTTTGTTTTACGACGCGCTGTTGAGCGCCGCCGCGCTCGGTCGCGAACTCGGCGAACCGAAGGAAACGACCGACCGTTTAGTCGAGACGGCCGCGTCGCTTCGCGAATGCGTCGAGAAACATTTCGGTCGCAACGTCCGCGGTTTCGAGACTTACCAGTATTACGACGGGTGCGAAAAGCTCCGCTCTTGGATTTGCGTTCCGTTTATCGCCGGAATCGACGAACGCGCCGAAGGGACGATCGCCGCGCTCTTCTCCGACCGCCTTTGGACGAAGGACGGCCTTCTCACCGAAGAGGGAAGCAAGACGTTTTGGGACCGCTCGACCCTGTACGCCCTGCGCGGCGTCTTGGCCGTCGGCGCGACCGAAAAGGGGCTCGACAAACTCCGGTACTACTCCGCGACGCGCCTTCTCGGCGAACACGTTCCTTACCCGATCGAGGCTTGGCCGGAGGGGAGCCAACGTCATTTGTCGGCGGAAAGCGGGCTTTATTGCCGGATTTACGTCGAAGGGCTGTTCGGGATGCGCCCGACCGGCTTCCGTTCGTTCGACGTAACCCCGCGTCTTCCGGAGGGTTGGGATCATATGGCGCTTCGCGGCGTTTGCGGGTTCGGCTCCGAGTTCGACTTGACGGTCGACCGCGCCGACCTGGGCAAGCTCCGCGTCTCGGTTATCCGCGGAACGGAAACCTATACGACGACGATTAACGAAGGCGAAACTTGGAACTTTAAGTTCTAACGGTCGCGCCGGTTTTGACGGCGTTCGACGCGACCGTCCGAAAGCGCGAAATGGAGAAAACGCGCAAACCGGCGGTCGCGGTATCGTCGTCGAAGAGCGACAATTCGCCGGAAAAGAAAACGCGGTTTCATTGACGAGCGAAAAGTCGCCGAAAAAGAGAACGCGGCGCCGATTCGAGTTCGAGTCGGCGCCGCGTCGGCGTTTCTTGGGGAAACGGAAGGATACGAAAGCGACCGTCCGCGTCTTATAAATGTTGAAAATCAACGCGACTTTCAAACTGCGTCGCGTCGGCGTTTCTTGCGGGAGCAAAGCGGCGAAAGCGACCGTCCGGCGGCGTTTAAAGTCGGCGTTGAAAAACGGCGCGACTTTCAAAGACGGCGGACGCGCTTCGAACCGGTTAAAACGTTTAAACGATTGGAGTCGTCGAAACGGTTAAAACGGACGCTTAAAGCGCTTTCAGCTCTTGGATTTCGACGTTGCGGAAGTCGATCGGGTAGTCGTGTTCCTGCAGGAGAATCGGGCTCGACGCGGCGGTTCCGAACGTCGCTTGTTTCTTGTACTTGCTTTCCGCTTTCGCCGCCGCCCAAGCGTCGTCGCCGACCGTAAACGCCAAGACGCGCTCGCCGTCGAGCCAATGTTCGACGCTGTTTTCAAAGACGATAATCTTGCCCTTGCGGAACTCGCCGCTCGGCGCGTCGTCGGTCGGAGCCGGGAAGGACGCCGCCGACTTCGTTTCCGACGCCGGGAAAACGTCGAACAGCGACGCGACGCGACGCTTCGCGATCTTGCCGTCTTCGACGTTCGCGTCGTCTTGAATTTGGTATTCGAGCCCGACCCAGCCCTTGCCGTTCGGCTGCTCGATCTTGTACTTGACGCCGCTGTTGCAAGCGCGCCCGAACCGCCATTCGAACGAAAAAACGTAATTCGCAAAGCGTTCTTTCGTCAAGAGATCGCCGCCGTTCGCCGGGTCGACCATTCGGAGAAGACCGTCTGCGACTTGCCAACCGGAGCCCGGGGCGCCCCCCGTTTCGTTCGTCCAACCGTCGAGGTTTTCGCCGTTGAAAAGGGCGCGTTTCGGCCCGACCGCGACTTGACGACCGCCGATTTCAAGCGTTTCGACGTCGGCGGCGACGTCCGATTTCGGCGCGTCGGCGGGCGCGGCGGTCGGAGTCGGTTCGCCGAGGAGCGTCGAACCCTCCGGAACGACGACGAAATTTTTCGACTCGCCGCCGCAACCGCAAAACGCCGCCAAAAGCGCGAGCGAAGCGAACGAGCCGGAACGGAAAAGGAACGAAAACGCGCGATGATTCATCGGATTGTCCTTAAAATAAGCGCGACCGTTAACGTCGACGCTCGACGAAGCGGGAAGAACGGAAAGGTCGGCAAAATAGGGGAACTGGGAAAATGGAAGAACAGGAGAAAAAACGAAAACGCGAAAAACGTCGCGTCGGGTGAAAGCGCGTCGCTTTTCGCGTTAAAATCGGCGCCGCCGTCGCGACCGTTAACATCCGCGGCGGCTTAACGACTCAAAGATCGGGCGAAATTAAAGTTTTTCGCTGCAGAGCCATTCGAACGTCGTTTGAACGCGAACTTTTTGCTCCGGAGAAAGGGTCAAAATGCGGACGTTGCCGTCGGCTTTCGGGGTCAAACGGGTGAGGCCCTTTTCGTCGACCGAAACGACGCCCGGTTCCGAAACGCCGAAGTACCCGCGATCCGGGCGCGCGGCGTAAAGAATCGAGGTCAAGTCCCAAGTGCATTGTTCGTTGTCGAGGCCGCGATAGTCGATATACGCCTTCTTGAGCGGGTGATTCGCGACGTATTCGTAATCGTTCTTCATCGTCGCCGGCGTCATTTTGATTTGGAGACCGACTTCGAAACCGGACGCGACGATCGGCGTCGGCCATTCGGCGAAGAAGCGTTGCGCCGCCGGGAGGTCGATAATAATGTTGTATTCGCGGTGATTTTTCATTTGGTTAACGAAGTCTTCCGAGTGGCCCGCCATTTCGTTCGTGAAGGCGCCGGCCATCGTCGAAACGTACTTCACCTTTTTGATCGCGAGTTCGCGACCGTCGAGCGGCGAAAATTCGTCGCCTTTCGTGTCGAGGAGGCGAACCAAGTTCGTCGAAGCGCCGACTTGCGCGATAACGACGGAGCCGTCCGGTTGCGACGCGAGCGTTTTGCGCAGGAGCTTAACGGAGTCGTAATATTCCGTTTTGTCTTCCGCGAGGTTGAAGAACGGGAACATCGGCGAGCCGTCTTCGGTCTTCGCTTCGAGCGCGGAGCGGGTGAACTTGCCGTCGAACGCTTCGACGCCGCTGTCCTTCACCGCGCCGATCGGAACGTTCGGATTGCCGTAGAACGTGTTGACCAGTTGGCAATACGGCGCCGCGTATTTGTTGTCTTTGGTGATCGTCAGCGCGAGGAACTCGATTTCGCCGCGTTTTTCGAGGTTGTGAATCATCGCCAACGCGAACACGTCGTCGATGTCGTTCCCCATATCGGTGTCGTAAATCAGTTTGACCGGCTCTTTAGCGTCGACGGACGGAAGAACGGTCGCGGAGACGCCGCCGACGAGCGCGACGCCGAGAAACAATTTTAAAAGGGCGAACGATTTTTTCAACGGAGGAACCTTTCGTCAAGAAAATAAAAGGAGGGAACCGCTCGAAACGTCGGAACGCCGACGCGCCGAACGAGGTCGCTACCGACCGACGGGAACGGGAACGCGTTCGAACCGCGGCGACTTCCGGTCGCGAACAACGGCGAACCGAGAGCGGATAAATCAAATCAACGACGTATAATATAACGGAACGCGTTCGAAAAATCTAGGGGCGACGCGCTTTTTTGCCGTTTTTTCGCCGTTTTTTCGCAAAATCGCCCGCAAAACTGCGAGCGCGGCGCTAAAAACGTCAAACTCGGCAACGCGGGCGATTTGGGTAAAATAGGATTAAAAAACCGTCGGAACGGCGGCGCGGCTCAACGGAACGCTTCGACGGCGATCGAAACTTTCGGGCCGACCTCGAACGTTTCTTCGTTTTTGCCGGATTTAACGGTAATACGAAGGTCGGTCGTGTCGGCTTTCTTGTATTTTTGGTCGATTTCGTCGGTCGCGGTTTCTTCGGCGGCGACTTTTTCGTTCCATTCCATCGCTTCTTTCGGATCGGTCGGTTCCGGAACGTTTTTGCGCGTTTCGCTTTCGCCCTTGATCGTTTTGTAAACGATAACGGCGAACTCGCCTTCCGGCGCGCCCTTGTATTTGCCGTGCGTGAGAATTTCGCAACGGCCTTGCGCGTCGGTCAGACCGCCCGCGAGCCATTTATAGTTGAGGTCGTCCGGCTTCACCAGTTGAACGCTCGCGCCTTCGACGGGGGCGCCTTCTTGGGTGATAACGATCGTCGTCGGTTGGAGCTTCGGCATATCGGGCGGCGTTTTTTGGCCGCCGCAACCGGCGACGAAAGCGAGCGAAACGGCGAAAGCGAAAGCGGCAAAAATCGAGTGAACGCGCATAAAACAACCTTTCGAGCAGGAGGATTGGCAAGGTAAGGAAAGCAGGAACGACGGCAAAGTTGTTGAAAACGTTAAAAGCGTTAAACTTCGCCGTCGTCGGAGCGGGACGGTCGCCCCGCGAGAATATTTAACCGTTGAAATCGGCTAAACCGATTAAATCGTCAAAATTAGCCGAGCTGGTAAAACCGCGTCGGCGTTATTGAACGTCGGTTTCGCCGCCCGCCGGGGAACCCATCGCGCCCCAAACGCCGTAAGGCGACTTGCCGCTCGTAACGGCGTAGGAGTTCGGCGAACCGGCGTCGATCGTTTCCGAAACGAAGCGGACGGAACCGTCGCCCATCCCGACGTTGACGCCGCCGGAGTGGTTGCTTTGCGCCGCGAAAACGCCCCAAGAGCAGTTGTGAATGCTCGGGTAGCTGTGAATGCAACTCGGCGAGTTCGGCGGAAGAATCGTTGTGAACGCGCTGTTGACCGAACGACCGTCCGTCCAAATGAGCGCGCGCCAAGTGTCGGTGCCGGAAACGAGTTGGGTCGGGTCGTCGGCTTTGCGCGACTCGGTGAGGCAGGCGGCCGGTTTCGCGCGACCGTCGTGCATCGAGCCGGTAACGTAGACGCCGCCCTTGACTTTGGTCGATTTGTTCGCGTCGCCGAGCATTTCGCTAATCGCGACGGTGTTGCTGAGACCGTCGGTAACGAACGCCGACGAGCGCCAACCGAACGGCGCGAAGAAGCCGCGGGCGTCGACTTTCGAACCGGCGTTTTCCCCCCAGTCCGGACGAGCGTTGTGCCACATACCGTCGCCGAGGCTGACGCAAATGCTTTTACGACCGTTGTTCAAGTGCGCCGGTTGCGTCGCGTTCCCGTCGCTCGGGCAGAGAATCGTCGGGATCGGCGCGGTGAACGGGGCTTCGTCGTGCCAAGGCCAAGAACCGGAGGCGACCGCTTTCGCTTTCGCGGTGATCGCGTCGTAACGCGGCGCTTGCTCCATATACGGGAGGAGCGCGACGACTTGACCGACGTAGCCGCCCCAAGCCGCGTCGCCGAGTTGGTTGACGCTGAAGTTGTGGAAGTTGAATTTCGACGCCGGGAGGACTCCGGTCGCGTCGTGGTAGTTGTGGACGGACAACATATATTGCTTCATGTTGTTCGTGCATTGCATACGACGGGCCGCTTCGCGCGCCGCTTGGACGGCGGGGAGGAGCAGGCCGATCAAAATGCCGATGATCGCGATAACGACCAAAAGTTCGACAAGGGTAAAACCCTTGTTAAAATGGGGGGGGGGGGCAAAACGTTGGGATTGCGAGGACATTGAGAGGTCTCCTAATCGAGGGAAAGCGACAAATAATAAAAACGGCGTTTGGCGTCGAGCCGAAATCTAACGATTCAAGCGGCTTCCGACGACAAAGAACCAATTATTATTTTAAACGAAAAGGACGAAAAAAGCAAAGGAAAAACGCGTTCAAAAAGAATTTTTTGGCAAAAAACGTCGCAAATTAATAAAAAACGCGTCGTCGAGCGGTAAACTCGACGACGACGCGGTAAGACGGGCGAAATGAGAAGAGTTTGCGGGCGTTTTCGCCGCCGTTCGACTCGTTCCGAATCGGCCTATTAATAATTGGCGACGAAAGGCCGCTCAGTCGCGGTCGTCCCGACGACGGAAGCCGCCGCGGTCGTTGCGATTATTCCGGAAATTCCGGTCGTCGCGACGCATCCAGCCGCCGCGATCTTCGCGCTTGAATCCGCCTTCGCGTCGTTCGAAATCGCGTTTGAATCCGCCTTCGCGTCGTTCGGGGCGTTCGAAATCGCGTTTGAATCCGCCTTCGCGGCGTTCTCCGTTGAAGTCGCGTTTGAATCCGCCTTCGCGGCGTTCTCCGTTGAAGTCGCGTTTGAATCCGCCTTCGCGGCGTTCTCCGTTGAAATCGCGTTTGAATCCGCCTTCGCGGCGTTCGCCGTTGAAGTCGCGTTTGAATCCGCCTTCGCGGCGTTCTCCGTTGAAATCGCGTTTGAATCCGCCTTCGCGGCGTTCGGAGCGTTCGAAATCGCGTTTAAATCCGCCGTCTCGCCGTTCGGAGCGTTCGAAATCGCGTTTAAATCCGCCTTCGCGTCGTTCGGAGCGTTCGAAATCGCGTTTGAATCCGCCTTCGCGTCGTTCGGAACGTTCGAAATCGCGTTTGAATCCGCCGCCGTCGCGACCGAACTCGCGAGCGCCCGCGCGGTATCCGCCGCCGGACGTCGCGCGACCGAACCGCTTGCCGCCGCGTTCGCCCCCTTGCGATTTCGGTTCGAACGCTTGACGCCGTTGCTCTTTCAACGCTTTTTCGCGCTCTTCCTTGCGCTTAAGTCGTTTGACGCGAGAAGTTTGGCGCAACGCCGTCGCTTTCGGCGGATACGCCGGAATCAACGCGTTCGGGCCGTCGCCGATCAGGTCTTCGCGTTTCGCGGCTTTGAGCGCCGACTTAACGTCGTGATAAAATTCCGGGTTGTAATAGTGGAGCAACGCCCGTTGGAGGCGGCGTTCGCGCAGGCCGCGCGGGACGTAAATTTGCTTCTCGGTGATCGGGTCGATTCCGGCGTAATAAGCGCAGGTCGCCGGTTGGAACGGCGCCGGAATAAAGTCTTGAACTTGCTCCGGTTGAATTTCATTGTCGCGAAGATATTCGGCGACCGCGACCATCGCCTTGATCGTGCAACCGGGGAAACCGGCGATCAAGTAAGGAACGAGATACTGTTCCTTGCCCGCCGCTTCGGTCGCGTCGGCGAAGAGTTCGCAAAATTGTTCGTAATCGCCGATTTGCGGTTTGTTCATCAAGCGCAGAACGTCGTCGTCGACGTGTTCCGGAGCCGTTTTCAAATGACCGCCGACGTGATAAGTCGCCAACTCGTCGACGAACTCCGGCGAGAGGTTCGCCAAGTCGGTTCGGATTCCGGACGCGATCAAGACGCTCTTGACGCCTTCGGTTTCGCGCGCTTTCTTCATCAGCGAACGGATCGCGGTATGGTCGGCGTTCAGGTTCGGGCAAAGGGTCGGGCAGAGACAGGACGAACGGACGCAACGTTCGCAGAGTTCGCGGTTTTTCCCCGCCATTCCGCGCATATTCGCCGTCGGAGCGCTTAAGTCGGCGACGACGAAATCGCCCCCGGCTTCTTCGGCGAGCGTCCGAATTTCTTTCAAAATCGACGCTTCGCTCCGGTTTTGGACGAATTTGCCTTGGTGCGCCGTAATCGCGCAGAACGAACAGCCGCCGAAACAGCCGCGATGGCTTTGAACCGACGCGCGAACGACGTCGAGCGCCGGAATCGGCTCGTCGTAAGACGGGTGCGCTTTGCGGGTAAACGGCAACTCGTAAACGGCGTCCATCTCCTCCGTCGAGAGCGGGAAACTCGGCGGATTGACGACGATCGCCTCGTCGCCGTGTTCTTGCACGAGAATCTTTGCTCGGTACGGATTTAAGTTTTCGTAGGCAAGCTGCGTCATCTTGACGAAGCGCATTTTGCCCTTGTTCGTATTTTCTTCGACTTCCTCGAAGCTCGGGAGATGCGCGACCGTCGCCGACTCTTCCGGCAAATCTTCGTTGCGACCGAGGCGGTAGACCGTCCCGCGAACGTCGCGAATCGAGCCGATTTCTTCGCCCGCGGCCAAACGGCGCAAGACTTCGAGGAGCGGACGCTCGCCCATCCCGTAAATTAGGAGGTCGCACTTCGAGTCGAGCGCGATCGAGCGGCGAATTTTATCGCTCCAATAATCGTAATGCGCGAGGCGGCGCAACGACGCTTCGACGCCGCCGGTCAAGATCGGAACGCCCGGGAACGCTTGGCGAGCGCGTTGGCAGTAGGCGAGCGTCGCGCGGTCGGGGCGCTTGCCGATTTTGCCGCCCGGCGCGTAAGCGTCGTTATTGCGGATTTTGCGGTTCGCCGTGTAATGGTTCAGCATCGAGTCCATATTCCCGGCGCTAACGCAAAACGCGACGCGCGGACGCCCGAAACGGCGGAAGTCGACGACGTCGTTCCAGTCCGGCTGGCTCAAAACGGCGACGCGGAACCCGTCCGCTTCGATAACGCGAGCGAGAAGACCGGCGGCGAAGCTCGGGTGGTCGACGTAAGCGTCGCCGGTAATAAAGACGACGTCGACTTCGTCCCAACCGCGTTCTTGCATTTCTTCGGCGGTCATCGGGAGCGGCGCCGACGTTTGGAGGTTGGGGCGGTCGGCGCGCGCGGCGGCGTCGAACAGGAAGGGGGCGGGGGTTGCGCTCATTGTAATCGTTATAATCGTTTCGTTTTTAGTCGTCTCGAAACGCTCCCGAAAACGTTGGGAAGGCGGCGCGTCGGCTCGAACGGTCGACGGCGAGACGAGGAGGAGAGAGGGGCGCTAAGGAGGCGCGCCGACGGCAAATTTTTTTTATTTTCGCATATTGTCGCGGTTTATCAAGCGCCGCCGACCAAATTTTTCCCGCTTTTCCGCCAAATTTTAACCGAGAAAGGGGCGAATCGACGGGAAGACGCGGAGTATTCGGAGGAACCGTTAAAATCGCTAAAATCTTAGGGCGTTTGAAACGCGTCGCGGTTCGACGGGGCGCGTCAAGAAAGCAAAAACCCTTGACGGCGGCGTTCGACAATCTCAGCGGGCAGCCCGAAAAACAAATGCGGCAACCTTGAAAGAGGAAACGCCGACGACTTGAATTTCGACGAGGCGGCGCGGAGCCGGCGCGTCGCGCAAGACGTTACGCGAAAACGACTTTCGATTATTAAGGCGCCATCGGGCAAAGTTGTAGGCTCCCCCGGAAAGCAACGGTCGAACGCCCTCCGTCAAGGGCGACTTTATGATAACACGTCGTCGAGAAACCGCAAGGGGCGCCGACAAAAAAGCGGCAATTAGTCGATTTTTTCGGCGCGAACGCTAAATTCGGGGTATTTTTTGCGACGGCGTCGGGAAAAAAAGACGGGTTAAACGTCGCGAAAAACAGACGCGTCGCTTATTGGGGGAAAATTGGCGTTTAGCGGCGTCGGCGTTTGCGTCGGGCGAGCGTTCCGGCGGCGTCGAAACGGGGGGATTGCGGGAACGAGCGAAGAACGGGGGAACGCGCGGGACGGGGGAAATAGAGAAGAACGGCGGAGACGGCGGGAAAAAACGAAAAGAGCGGTCGCGACGTAAAACGGTGAAAAACGTCGCGACCGCTCGGGAAGCGCGTCGATTGGGAACGACCCGTTCGACGCGGCGTTCGGTCGAGTCGCGTCGGGCGTTAAACTCGACGCGACCGTTAAGATTTAGCCGCTCAATACGTCGGGGCGGCCGGTTTTTGCGCGGAGCGAACCGGAGCGGCGGCGCCGTAGGGACGCGCTTGCGCCGTCGGGCGAGTTTGCGGGATTTGAGCGTTTTGCGCCGTTTGACGAGGTTGCGTCGCTTGGGCGTTTTGCGCCGTTTGGCGAGGTTGCGTCGCTTGGGCGTTTTGCGCCGTTTGGCGAGGTTGCGCCGGGGTGTACGGCGTTTGAGCGGCGGCGTTTTGCGCGTTTTGTTGAACTTGCGCCGAATACGGGGCGTTTGTCGCGGCGGGTTGGGCGGTTTGCGCAAATTGAACGGTTTCAAGGCTTTGGAGAATCGCCGGAACTTGACCGGTCGTCTCGAACGCGTAAACGGCTTTTTGCGCTTCGGCTAACGCGACGTCGGCGGTCATTCCTTTATTTTCTCGTTGAAGCGCCTGAGCGACGGAGCGAACGAGCCCTTCGGAACCGAGCGTTTCGTCGTCGTATTGTTGGACGTCGCGCAGGTTGGCGTCGGCGACGGCGAGCGCGCGCTCGGCTTTCGCCTCTTCGATTTGACGTTGGGCCTTGCGCATTTTTTGTTGAGCCAACGCGATCTTGCGGACGCTCGCTTCGCCGGAGCGTTGCGGAACGACGATGATGACCGGGCGCAGGTCGCAGGCGAGTTCGAGCCGCTTCTTTTTCGGACGGAGCGCGGTCGATTCCGGGTCGGGAATGTCGACGACGACCGTGTAGGCGCGGTACTTCGAGCGACCGTCTTCGCCGTTGACGAGTTTGCCGCCGTATTTGCTCATAATCTGCGCGATTTTCGGGTTCAGCTCGATTTGGCCGTTCGCTTGTTCGACGCCGTAAGTGTCGAACGCGCCGACCGTAACGAAACTGCAGTCGCGGTCGTGGAACTCCCAAGCGTCGACGCCGGCTTTGCGGAGCGCTTCGCAAAGAGCGGCGGCGCGGAGCCCGGCGTATCGCAGGCGGCTCTTCATTTCGTCGGTTTTCGGGCCCTGCGTGTTTTTGTACATCGCGACGTCGCCGGAGAAGGTCGCGATTCGGACGGTGTACAGCTTGTCGTTGTTCAAGAGGCTGTATTTGCCGTCCGAATTGAGCTTCTCGACGTAAGAGTCGACGATCCCTTTTTGACTGAAAAATTCTTTCGGAAGGAGCGGATTCGGCACCGCGAACGCGCCGCCCATCGGGCCGTAACCGGCGTATTTTTGGTCTTTGCGCGCCATCTCTTGGAATTTTTGCGCGAGGGCTTTGCTCGCCGGAGCGTCTTTGAGCGACTCCGGTTGGCAACGTCGCAGGCGTTCGAGCGTCTTTTGGAGTTCGAGGTCGTCGCCGACCGGGTACCCGCCGACGAGAACCGCGTACTCGACGCTTTGCGCCGTTTGGTAATGGAAGTTTTTCGCCGCGTCGACTTCCGCCGAGAACGCGTCGAGGTTGCGGCTCGGGTCGAATTTGAAAACGAACGCCTCCATTTTATACGCCTTGCGAAGTTCGTAAGCGAGTTTCTTCGCGCGGTACGCCGCTTTTTCGTCGGAGAACTTCGCCGCCAGCGCGAGCCAGTTCCCGTCCGAGTCTTTCAGGAAGTAGTCTTTTTTCGGATCGGCTTCGACTTTGGCGGCTCTACCCATTTGCGGGAAAGAAAATTGCCCGAAACCGACCTCCGCGCCGCCGCAGACTATTGCAAGGAACAGAATATATTTTAAACTGGAACGAAACGGTTGCATAAGACGCCTTGAGGGGTTGCGTCGCGCCGCCGAGAGCCGCCCTCCTTGGCGCGCCTCGACGAAACGACTGAACGAACTCGGTCGAAAAGCGAACGATCGTTTGAGCTTGCCGGTTTTGTCGGTTTTAACGCTTCGCCGCGACCGTCGCGTCCTTGCGAGGGAAACGGTTTTAGCGAAAAGACCGGTTTTGACGGGGAAAACGGCGGCGCAAAACGCGCCAACCGGACGAGTCGAACAAATCGCGTATTTAACGTATCGGTTGAAACGGCGTCGCGCTTTAATCTTGTTTTGACGATTATATCGATTTTACGGGCGCGCTGGTCGGCGTTTTCTGCGCGAAACGTCGAGCGAAACGGAGAAAAACGGAGCGCGCCGCGTCGAGCAAAAGCGACCGGAAGACGTAAAATTTTTTTGAAAATAACGATTTTAAGGAGCCGCGTATGAGCGAACCGCTCTTTCCGCCGTTGAAAATAGGCAAATTGCACTTGGGAACGCCGATTATTCAGGCGCCTCTTTCCGGTTATTCGGACGCGCCGATGCGGCGGTTGGCTCGCAAGTTCGGGGCGTCGTTCGCGCTCTGCGAGGTTTTTCTCGACCAATTTATTTTAAACGTTTCAAAAAAGAGTAAATCGCGGCTTTATTTGGCGACCCGCGACTCCGACAAGCCGTCCGGCGCGCAGCTGATGGGCTCGTCGTCGGACGAGTTCGTCCCGGCGGCGTTGAAACTGCTCGAATTCGGGTTCGACTTAATCGACCTGAACTTCGCTTGCCCGGTGCGCAAGGTCGTCGGGAAGAGTCGCGGCGGGTTCTTGATGTCGGAGCCGGAACGGGCGGTCGAGATCGCGCGACGGGTGCGGGAGGCGGTTCCGGCGGACGTTCCGGTAACGGCGAAATTGCGGCGCGGTTTCGACGATTCGCCGAAGAGTCGCGAAGCGTTTTTCCGCTTGCTCGACGGCTTGCTCGACGTCGGCGTCGACGGCGTCGCGATACACGGGCGGACGGTGCTGGAGCGTTATACCGGCGTCGCGAATTGGGATTTCTTGCGCGAAGTTAAGGAATATGTCGCGGTTAGGCGAAATCGTCCCGATTTTACCGTTCTCGGGTGCGGCGACCTCTTCGACGAGGCGACGATCGTTCGGCGAATGCGGGAAAGCGGCGTCGACGGCGTCGCGCTCGCTCGCGGAATCATCGGGAATCCTTGGCTTTTCGAGCGGGCGAAAGCGGCGGTCGAAGGACGTCCGATCCCGGCGCCGCCGACGTTGGCGGAGCAGAGGGCGACGATCGCCGAACATTTTAGCGCCGCGCTCGAACTATACGGCGAAAGGCGAACCGCGACCGAAATGCGCAAATTCGGCGTCGCTTACGCTCGGCTTCACCCGAACCCCGAAGCGGCGCTGCCGGCGTTCGCGACGTGCAAAACGGCGGCGCGTTGGTTCGAAATTTTGGACGAGTTCTATCGAGATTAGCGTTTTTAAGGTTTTTAACGATTTCGGCGGGGCGTTTGAAGCGATGCGAAACCGTTTTTAACGCCGAAATTGGAATTTTTACCGGTTTCGTTGAGTTTTTCGTTTTTATTTATCGGCGAGACCGTTTTTTTTAGCGATTTTAACGAGCGCTTGCGGAGCGCGGAAAGGACGGCTTGAAGTGCGTTGGAAGTCCTTATTAATATTAATGGCAAATTGCGCGTTGGCGACCGGCGTCGGAGCGTTTAAAACGTCGGCGTCGGCGGCGGGCGTCGAAACGGGAAACGCGGCGGCTGCGAACGCCGGTTTCGCCGGATTCAACGGTTTTAACGGCGTCGGAAACGAGGGCGGCGGCGAAAACGGCGGCCCGGTTGTCGACCTCGACTCGCCGAACGCGGCGCGGGCTCGCTGGAACGCGCTTGATTTCGGCGTCGTCGCGAGCGAAACGGTCGACTCGACCGCGGCGCTGCAACGGGCGCTGAACGTCGCCGAGGAAGCGGGCGGGGGCGTCGTCGAACTTCCCGCCGGGCGCTTTCGGTTCGACGGAACGCTGACGATTCCGACCGGGGTAACGCTCGCCGGAACGTATCGCGTCGCGCCGTCGGTCGTCAATAAAGACGAAAAGCCGACCGGGACGACCCTCTTGACGTATGCGAACCGCGGGAAACCGGACGCCGCGCCCTTTATCGAGTTGAAGGGTTCGAACTCCGCGCTCGTCGGCGTCGTCGTTACTTATCCGGAATGGCGCCAAACGGACGTGCCGCCGGTTCCTTACCCGCCTTGCGTCGCGTCGGAAAACTCGACCGCCGTCGCCGTCGTCGACTGCTGCCTCTTGAACCCTTACGAAGGGATTCGTTTTCATTTGGCGCATCGGCATTTGGTTCGGAACGTTACCGGGTACCCGATCAAGCGCGGGCTTTACGTCGACGAGTGTTACGATATTGGAAGAATCGAAAATATTCATTTTTGGCCGTTCGGTTTGATTTATAAGCCGGACGACCCGTTTTGCGAATGGATTAATATTAACGGCGTTGCGTTTGAATTTGCGCGAACCGACTGGCATTATGTAACGAATACGTTCTGCTTTGGATACGGTCGCGGTTACTCCTTTATCGACGCGGGCTGCGGCGGGGCGAACGGGAACTTTTTGGGGATCGGCGCCGACTCCTGCCGCCGCGCCGTTTTTGTCGAACAGTCGCAACTGCAAGGTTTGTTGATAACGAACGGCGAGTTCGTCGGGCGTTGGACGAGCGAAGATTCGGTCTGTTTGGAGATCGGCGAGAAGAACGAAGGCGCCGTGATGTTGACGAACTGCTCTTTTTGGGGGCCGGTTCAAACTTGCGTCCTTTCGAACCAACCGCTCGGACGGGTAACGCTTAACTCTTGCGTTTTCGTTAATTGGGACGAAGCGCATTCGGCGAAGGCGAAGAACGGCGCGCCCGCGATTCAAATCGACGCCGGTCGCGCGACGATTCAAGGCTGTTCGTTCGAAAAGTCCGGGACGCACGTCTTCGTTTCGGAGAAGGCGACGAACGTCGTCGCGGTCGGGAACCAAGCGCCGGGCGGTTTCCGGATCGTCGGGCCGAAGTCGGCGACGAAGATTCAAACGGCGGCGAACGAACTCGACCCAATGACGGCGGAACCGGGCGCGAAGGAAAATTATCGCTTCGCCGTCGGCGCGACGAACGACGCTCGCTTCGTCGACGGTTGGTTTGGCGCCGAAAAAGACGACAAGGGACGAACGTTCCGTTGGTCGACCGGCGAATCGCGGCTGACTCTTCCGGTCGTTCCGGGGCGCCGGTATCGAATCGCGGTCGAGCTGGACGCTCCGGCGGACGCGGTTCCGACGGCGGAATCGGTAAAAGCGGAAGAGTCGACGGAAATCGGACTCTTTTGCGGAGACGTTAAAGTCGGCGAAATCGTTCGCGGCGCCAACCGAATCGAGTTCGAAACGGACGTTCCGGCGAACGTCGACGAACTGACGCTCGCCGTTCGTTGCCGCGCTTGGGTTCCGGCGGAGGTTCGCGAAGACTCCGACGACCCGCGAACGCTCGGCGTCTGCGGTTTCGCCGTCGAAGCAAAGGCGGTCGGAACCGACGTCGAAAAGACGTTCGACGCGAACTTCGGCGTTTGGCGCGACGGCGATGAAGCGGAAACCGACGTTAAAGAGCGTTAAGTTTTAATCGTCGCGAAATTAAGGAGCGGAACGAAAACGGCGCGTCGAGCGGGCGAACTCGGCGCGCCGTTTGGGCGTTGAGGAAGAAAAAATCGCGATTTTAACGATTCCAACGGCGAAAGCAAGGGCCTTTGACGTTAAAATGGCGAAAACGCGGCGATTAGTGGATTTTCTTAAGGAGCCAACAGCCGACGATTCCGAGCGCGACGTTGCCCGTCCAAGCGAAAATCGGCGAAACGGCGCCGCTCTTCGCGCCTTCGAGACCGAACATAAAAAGGGGATAATAAATCCCTAAAATCGGTAAAAAACAAGAGAAAAACGCGGCGGTGTAGTCCGCTTTGTTGAACCAAATCGCAAACGGCGCTCCGACCCAAACAAAGAAGAAACAAGAAAAACCGGACGCCCAAACGCGAGGAACGATCAAACGATAACGGTTTTCGCGGTCGGCGATTTTCGACTCCTTCGCGGCCCGCTCTTTCCAAACGGGATGGGACGTTTCTTGAAGGTCGCCGCGAAGAAACGCGAAAATCGCCGTCGACGCGAGCTTGCGCCGATTTTCTTCGCGCTCCGCCGACAAATCGGCCAACGCCTCTTGAATTTTCGCCGCCGGCGGGTCGACGCGATACGCCGAGCGGAAAATTTCGTTCAGCGGAAGCGTTAACGCGTAGTTCTTGGAAAATTGCATCTCGACGTTTTTCGCGTAAAACTCCGTGTTGTAGAGGCGAATGTGGACGAGCGCGGCTTCGTAGTCGACCTCGATGCGCGCCGTTTCGCCGAAACCGGTGATTTCGCCTCCTTGGGCGGTGAAGGTCGGCGAAATCAACAGACCGTCGTCGCTTACGTCGGAAACTTCGACGATATAGTCGCCGTCGCTCGTCGCGAAGCGATTTTCCGCGCGAAGTTTGGCGAGCAGCGTCTCTTCGAATTTATGGAGAAGCGTGCGCGTCATCTGTTGACGGCTCCAAGAGAGCGACAGGTCGTTCAGCCAAACGCTCGACAGGCTGACGAAAAACATAAAAACCCAAATGGGGAAAAGGACGCGCCAAGGCGCGATCCCCAGCGCTTTCAACGCGATAATTTCGTTGGCGCTCGCCATTCGGGAAAAGAAAAACGTAACGGAAAGCAGCGCCGCGAGCGGAAACGTTTTCGATAAAAGGTCCGGAAGGATGTAGGGCGTCATTTGCAACGCGAGCGCAATCGGCGCCCCGAGGTCGAGCGACGTTTTGATAATGAAGAAGAAAAGAAACGCAAGCGTCGCGGCGGCGAGGGCGACGACGAAGATTTTCAACGTTTGAAAAAACGCGTAACGAGGGAATAATTTCATTGTCGCTCCTGGAAATAAGGGGGCGCCGACGCAAACGCGGCGTCGGTTTGAAAAACGTTAACGTTTGGCGCTCGGTTCGAGCCGCGTCGAAGCGTCGTCGCGTCGTTCCTCGAACGGCTCGACGTGAATCGTCGTTTCGACGACCGCCGGAACGCGGGCTCGGATTTCCGCGGCGAGTTCGTGCGATAGGCGGTGCGCGTCGCGGACGGTCGTTTCGGGGTCGACGCGAACGTGCAGATGCGCGGCGTAAAGCGAACCGCCGAGCGGGCGCGTTCGGATTTTGTGCGGAAATTGAATCGCGGCGTTTTCGAGCGCGATTTGACGAACGGCGTCGACGATTTGTTCGTCGGCGGACGCGTCGCAAAGGGTCGCGACCGTCGGACGAGCGATTTCGAACGCCGTTTTGAGAATCATAAACGCGACGACGATCGCGCCGACCGGGTCGAGGAACGCGAAATTCGGGCCGAACGCGAGGACGCCGGCGATCGCGAGCGCGGTCGGAATCGAGCTGAGCGCGTCGCTCCGATGATGCCAAGCGTTGGCGACGACCGCCGTCGACCGCGTTCGCCGTCCGACCGAAACGGTCGCGCGGTAAAGCGTCTCTTTGACGACGACCGATAGCGCCGCGACTCCGAGCGCGAAAAAGAGCGCCGAACGTCGGAGCGGTTCGCCGTCGCCGTCGAGCGTCGCGCCGATTTTCGCGACCGAGGAACGAAGGAGTTCGACGGAAACGAACGCGAGGGCGAGCGCGACGAAGAGCGTCGCGAGCGATTCGATTTTCGCGTGTCCGTTCGGATGCCCGTCGTCCGCCGGACGCGTCCAAAAACGAGCGCCGACCAAAACGATCGCGTCGGTCGCCAAGTCGGAAAGACTGTGCAAACCGTCGGCGACGAGCGCGGTCGAGCCGCTAAAAAAGCCGACGCCGGCTTTCAACGCCGCCAACGCGACGTTGATTAAAGAGCCGATAATCGTAACGCGGGAAATCGCCGCCAAACGAATTTCGTCGGCTTCGGCGCGGGAAAGCATTTTCATCGAGCGGCTCTCAACAACGTTAAGGAGAACGGGAAAAGCGGAAACGAAAAATGAAAAACGCCTTGGAAACGCGCTCTATTAACAATATTGACAAAAACGAGGAAAACGGAACGGCGCCGAAAGACGACGGCGTTTCGGGCGTCGCGAAAACGAAAACGCGTTTCTATTATTTTAGGGAACCGCGCGGCAAGGTCAAGAGCGCTTTTAGGAATTGCGCGGATTTTTCTTTTTTTAAGTTTGGGGGAGGCGAGAAGAGCGCCGCCGTTGCGCGACGGGGTAAGAAACGCCGCGCCGCCGACCTCGACGAATCGAAATCGGCGGCGCGAACGCGTTCGACGAACGTTAAAGGCGTCGAAGCGGCGAGTATTGCTCGTTAAAAACGTTGGGAACGTTAAAATCGCTAAGATCGCTAACGTTCCGTCGAGACGCCGACGAACCGGGGCGCGTCGCGTCGCGACGACGCGGAGGTCGGAGACGCGACGACTTGCGAACGCGTCGAGAAACGCGAACTTTGGCGGCGCGTCGACAAGCGGTTCGCTTCCCGAACGGCGGCGGCGAGGAACGGGTCGGCGTCGACTTCGTTGGCGTCGTCGTTAAATTCGGCGTAATCGGCGTTCGCGGTTTCGGTCGCGACGTCGGCGGAGTACGTCGGATTCGTCGCGGCGAACGAGGCGGCGTTTTCCGGGGGTTCCGGAAGTTCGACTCGAACGTGCGGGAGGACGCCGACGCCGCCGTAAGCGAAACCGTTCGGCGAGTAAAATTTTTCGGTCGTCAAGCGCAGGCCCGCGATCGGTTTCGCCGTTTGCGTCGGACAGGAAAGCTGAACGATCGCTTGGACGGTGCCCTTGCCGTAACTTTGCGTCCCGACGACGACGGCGCGTCCGTTTTCCTTCATCGCGCCGGCGAAAATTTCCGACGCGCTCGCGCTATTCTCGTCGACGAGCAAGACCAACGGCGTCGAGCAAAAGCTTGTTTGGGTCGCCGAATAGGAATGATCGCCGCTCCGTCCGCGCGTCCGAACGATCGTGCCGGAGTCGAGGAACAGGTCGGAAACGTCGATCGCTTCCTGCAGGAGTCCGCCCGGGTTTTGGCGCAAGTCGACGACGAGCGATTCCATTTGGAGACGCGAAAGTTCGTCGATCGCCGCGATCATTTCGGTCGCCGTCGTTTTTTGGAAACAAACGACGCGGAAATACCCGACTCGGCCCGGCGCGTCGAGGAGGCGAACGTCTTCGACGCTTGGAACGTCGATTTGACGGCGAATCGCGACGACGCGGCGGAGCGTTCCGTCGACCGGCGAACGAAGGGTCAGCGTCGCTCGTTGGCCGACTTCGCCCTGCAGGAGGGCGCCGATTTCCGCGCCGGTGAGGCCGTCGGTCGACTCTTCGTCGACGGCGACGATCTCGTCCCCGGCTTCGACGCCGCTTTCGCTCGCCGGACTGTTCGGAACGACGCGAACGACGCGCGCCGGGTCGTCCGTTTTCAACTCGACGCCGATTCCGACGAACCGACCGTCGATCATCGAGAAAACGTCCTCGACCTGCACCGGGGTCAGGTGCGCCGAATACGCGTCGAGCGAACAAACGGCGGAGCAAAGGAACTCGGAAATCGTCGCGGTTTCGCGGACGCCGGTTTCTTCGCGGAGGCGCTTGGCCAACCAAAGGACGGCGCTTTTCAGGTCGGCGTCGGTTTCGAGCCGCCAACGCTTCGACGCGTCGCGAACTTTCGTCAACAACGCTTCGGCGCGCTCGCTTCGCTCGAACGGGAGACCGTTTTGCTCGTAAAACGGCTCGTGCGCGAACGCTTCGACGAGGCCGTCGAACCCGAACGCGAAGAGCGTCGCGGGCGCCGGACGGTCGACGTGATAATTGTCGATGTTGAGCGTCGCTTCGTCGAAGACGGCGAGAACGTCGTCGAGACTCGCGCCGTCGGTCAACTCGACGAAGGTCGCGTCTTGGTAACGGAGTTCGAGTTCGGAACGTCGGCGCGCGGTCGCGAAGCGAACTCGGAGCGTTTCGTCGTTCGGGAAGGCGCGGAGGCCCTTTTCGAACCGCTTTTTCGCGTCGAGCCAACGCCCGGCGTCGAGGAGCGCGTCTCCTTCGGCGAGGGCGCGTTCGCGTTCGCCGTCGTCGCTCAACGGGAGAGCGCGGCGCGTTTCCGCTTCGGCGTCGAGCGTTCGTTTGCGGTCGAGAAGATCGTCGAGCGAACGAAGAGGCGTCGGCGCCGAAAGCGCGTCGGACGACGGTTCGTAAAACGGCGAGTACCGCGACCGACTCGTCGGCGGAATCGTCGGCGACGAATCCGAGGCGGGCGACGCGAACGTCGGCAAGGGCCCGCGCGAACGCGAACCCGAATCGGCGCTCGTCGTCGAAGGAACGCAAAACGCGCTCGCGGCGGCGACGGCGACCGTTAAAAGTTGGAGGAATTTTTGCATGTCTGTACCAAGCGGCCCGAAGACCGTCGGTTTGGTCGACTTTCGAAAGAGGCGTCCTGCCCAAACGCCGGCGCTCGCGCGATCCGACGTTTCCCGAAAATCGAAATGGAACTCCTTTTCAGTCGCCCTCCTGGCGAAGCTGCCGGTTGGAGAAAAAACTTTCTCGCGCTTTTCGACGCGTCGAGCGAGGTCGGCGCGTCGGGCGACGAACGAAACCCGCCTCGGGCCCGGTCGTCGCAAACCGCTTCCATGAAATTGACGTTAAAATCGATAAAACGCGCAAAACCCGTTCCGTTTCGCGTCGAACTCGAACGGTTCTCGGCGGTCGGCAAAGGATACGTCGCGATTTTAACGGTTGTCTCGGAGAAACCAATTTTTCGCGTTTTGCGTCCAACGAACGAACGCGGCGCGCCGTCTCGGCCCGACCTTGGGCGCGGACGGAGGTTTTTCCGCTTCCTAAATCGTTCGTTTTCGCGAGCCGCGCTTAGTCGTTTAATGAAATTTTGGAGAATCGACGGAAATTCTCGGACGAACAAAATCGTTAGGCAAAGAGTAACGGCGGCGCCGAAAGAACGCTTTGGACGCTTTAGCGCGGTCGAAACGGTCGAAACGGCGCGCGTCGAGAAGAACGGGGAACGCCGTTTCGCGTCGCCGAGAGAGAAGAGCGGCGTCGAAAAACGCTTCGTCGCGGCGCCCATTAATATATTAATGGCAAAACGAAGAAAAAAGCCGTCGAAACAACGGAGGCGCGGAGGCTCGTCGACGTTCGAAACATCCGTCGCCGACCAAGAGAGAAGCGACGAAGAAAGCGTCGCGTTAAACTTTAACGGTTGTAGCGGAAAACGGGGTTTTGGCGTGAAGAGAAGCGGGGAAAAACGTCGGAAAAAGCGCGTTTTTAGGGTTCGAAACGGATTTTAAAAAAATTGGCGATTTTCCTGAAGCCCGCTTCGAGACTTTTCCGATACTACTAGCGTCCTCGAGAAGGGCGAATAAATTTCCGAACGCGCTTCCGCTTTCAAGCGGCGGAAAACAGGCTTTGGAACCGAAGTTCGCGCCGACTTGAATAGAACACAACGCGTTTCGCCCGGCAAGACGAAGCGTAAAAAAAAACGAAACGTCGAAACGTTGCGAGACGACGTTTGCCGCGCGGTTTTGGATCGTTTTCAAAATCGACGCGCGCCGGCGGCGTTCTTTCGAACGCGACGCGGCCTTAACGGGTTGGCGTCGGAGAAAGCGCGTCGAAGCCGAAGCCGCTCAACTTGCTTCCCAAGGGATTGGAAGCGGCGGCAAATTTCGCGACGATTTGACATTTCAGGTTTAAAAAGGAGTTTACCTATGAAAAATCGTTTGATGGCGTTTTGCTTCGCTTTGATTTCCGCGTGCGCGGTTTCGACCGCTTCCGCGCAAGACTGCGCTCCGTGCGCCGCGGCCGCCGGCCCGGACGTTTCGTGCGCAGTCTTGCGCGGAAGCGGTCGAAACCGCGCACGCGGAAATCAAAGCGAAGCAAAACGCCATCAAACGATTTTTCATAGGTAAACTCCTTTTTAAACCTGA
>JAGBDD010000146.1 GCA_017937685.1 Thermoguttaceae bacterium
CCTCCGCGTTGACCGGCGGGCTCGGCGGTTTCGGCGCCGGGAACGGCGGTTACGTCGAAGGCGCGACCAGCTCGAAGTTCGAAGATACTAAAGGCGGCGGAACGGGCGGCGGCGGAGCCGGGCTCGGCGGCGCGATCTTTATCGGCGAAAACGCGGACGTTACGTTCGTCGTCTCCGATTCGGACGCGGGCAAGATCGCCGGAAACGTCGCGGTCGGCGGTTTGGGCGGCGGCGGAACGGCGGGGAACGGCGAAGCGATCGGCGGCGGCGTTTTCCTCCTCAACGATATGAAGATTGAAGTCGCCGAGGGCGCGACCTATACGCTGTCGAACGGTATCGGCGGCGTCGCGGGTTCGAAGGATTCGAAAGCGGACGCGAACGGTTCTTACGGGAACGACGCCGGAATCGTCAAAACGGGCGCCGGAACGCTCTTGATGAATTCGACCGAAAAATCGACCTATACCGGCGACACGACCGTTCAAGGCGGGACGCTCGTCGCGCAAAAAGAGGGCGTTCTCAGCCGATATTCCGATCTCGACGTCGACGGCGGAACGGTTCGAATGGAAGCGGATCAAACGGTCGTCAACCTGAAAAGCTCGAACGGCGAAGGCGGAACGCTCGACCTCGGCGGCAAGACGCTGACCGTTTCGCAAGGCGCCGCCGACGGCGAAAACGAAGTTTTCAACGGTAAAATCGTCGCCGGAGGCAAGGACGCCGCGTTGACGAAAAAAGGAACCGGAACGTTGACCCTCGCCGGAGACAGCCGCGGCGAAGTCGACCAAGCGACCGGGAATAAAGCGACGAACGCCTTTACGACGAATCTCGTCGGCGGAACCGTTCGCGTCGAAAACGACGGCGCGTTCGGCGACGGCAAGGTCGTCTACTCGCGAACCGACAAAAACGACCAAACGCGAGCGATCGAGTTCGGCGACGGCGTCGAAATCGCGAACAATATCGTTCTGCAAGGGAATCAAACGGCGCTGAAAGTCGGCGTTTCCTCCGACGACGCGAACGCTTCGGCGACCCTTTCCGGTTTGATTTCCGCTTCCGACTCGAAAGCGAAACAACTCGTCGTCGATTCCGACGTCGCGACGCAAACGCTGAACCTGACGTATACCGGCGTTAAGAAAAAGACCGAAGAAATTACCGACAAAGAAACCGGCGAAAAGAGCGAAAAGAACTCTTGGTCGGTCGCTCCTCCGGCGCTCGACTCGGTCGTTTTGAAAAACGGAACGCTCGACGTCGCGGTTTCGACCTTTAAAACCGACTCCGGCGCCCGTTACTGGTACAACGCGCTCGGTTCGGCGGCGCTGACGAACGACGGGAACAACCGTCTCGACTTCACGCTCGACCGTTCGCTCGACGCGGACGCTTCGGCGGACGTCGCGGTCGGGTTCGCGAACAAACTGAACCTGAACTCCGGGATTTTGACGGTCGGCGGGAACGGCGCGAACGTCGAATACGGCGGAACGACGGTCGGCGCCGGAACCTTGCGCGTCGACGTCGGCTCCGGGCAAACGTTCAAACTGACCGGCGGCTTCGGACACGCGTTTACCGATCTCGCGTCCGGAACGCTCGACGTTTCGAAGGCCGCCCCGAAACAAGTTTACCTCGGCGGGCTCTCGTCGAGCGGTTCCGACGTCGCGGTCGTCGCCGGAAACAAAGACTTGGCGGTCGACTTCGCCGACGCCGACTTGACGTATACCGGCAAAATCGTCGGTTCGGAAGACAAGGGCGCGACGATTTACAAAGCCGGAACCGGTTCCTGGACGCTGAACCTGACCGACGATTCCGACGTCGACAAAGTCGCGGTTATCGGCGGCGCGTTCTCGCTCGGTTCGAACCGTTACGACAAAGCGACCGATTTCGAAATTCGCGTCGGTCAAGGCGGGACGTTCAAGCTCGCCGACCCGAACGGCGCGACGGTCGAACTCGACAATTTCTTCGCCGATCAAAAGGGCGGCGGAATCGAAATCGGCGAAAACAACGTCGTCAAGCTGTCGAATAAAAATACGTCGACGAAGCTCGCGGCGAACCTTCGCGGCGCCGGGACGCTCGAACTCGCGAACGTCGCGAACGAGGACGGCTCCGTCAAAACTTGGTCGCTCGCCGGGAACAACGCCGCTTGGGGCGGAACGGTTTCGGCGGTCGAATACGGCGCGAAACTCGCGCTCGACTCCGAAAACGCGACGACGAAAGATTCGGCGATCGTCCTTGGCGACGCGGCGACGCTGACCGCCAACGCGACGAACCGTCTCGGAACGTTGACGCTCGGCGGTTCGACGGCGGCGCAAGTCGCGGCGAAGCGAACGCTTTACGTCGACAAACTCGACGGCGGCGCGAACCCGCTCGAAATTAGCGGCAAAGGAATGTTCGTTCTCAACGGCGCGGGCGCGGCGGCCGACTTTACCGGCGCGACGACCGTTTCCGGCGGAACCTTCGTCGTCGGCGGAAACAACGTCGCCGACGGGCGCTCCGCGACGACGCTCAAAGACGGCGGGACGATTATTTACGATTACGCGAACGAAAAAGCCGCGAAGAGCGCTTCGCTCGGCTCCCTTTGGGGCGCGGAGCTGAAAGTCGACGGGCAAGGCGGTTTGACGATCGCCAACGCGTCGGCGCCGGTCGACGTTGTCGACGCGATTTCCTTCGTCGGCGCGGAAAACAACGTCTTGACGCTCGACGCGAGTTCGCCGCTCGTTTACGTCAAGAGCGCGATTTCCGGCGACGGAACGCTCAAGAAAACCGGATACGGCGCGGCGATTATGAGCGGAACGGACGCGGTTTCCGGACTGACCGTTTCGCAAGGCGTCCTCCAACTCGGCGAAAGCGCCGACGCTCCGAACGCGCAAGCGGCGAACGCGGCGGTTATTTTGAACGGCGGGACGCTGACCGGTTGGACGGACTCGCTCGGTTCGGTCGCGATCGGACGCGGCGGAAATCTCGCCTTGTCGAAAGCGGGGCGCGTCGACCTGACCGGCTCCGGGACGGTCTTCTCGCTCAACGGCGGGAAGCTCGGCGTCGCGGTCGAAGACGCGTCGAATTACACGAACTACGCGACGACCGACGGGAACGTTTCGCTCTCGAAGGGTTCCGTTTACGTCGACGCCGCCAAGGACGCGGGCCTCAAAGCCGGCGACGCGTTGACGGTCGTTTCGACAGAAAACGGCAAGATGAACGCGAACGTCGACAACCTGCTGATTTACGACAATATCGCCGGGAACCGTTTCGTCGTCGACCGCGGCGCGCTTGCGAACGGCGACTTTACGTTGAAAATGCAAAAAGTCGACTACGCCGCCGGCGCGTCGTCTCCGAACGAACGCTCGGTCGGCGGTTACCTGAACCGTTGGCTCGACGGCGGCGGGCTCGACTCGGAGCAAAGCGCTTACGTCGCCGCGCTCGAAAACGAAATCGCTCGCGACCCGAGCGCGCTGAACCAACTGACCGGCGAACTCCGCTTGTCGGCGATGAACGCGCAAGTCCAAAGCCGCAACCTTATGCGCCAAACGTTGACGCAAAACGCGATGTTGCGCGCTTCGTCGCTGACGTCGAGCGAATATACCGGCGTCCGCGGTCAAGCGAGCGAAGAACAAAGCGGTTTTAGCGGCTGGGCGTCGGCGTTCGGCGCGGGCGGCGCCGCGGACGACCGCAAGGGCGCGTCCGGTTACGACTATACGCTCCTGGGCGGTATGTTCGGTCTCGAACTTGGCTCGAACCCGACGAACCAATTCGGCTTGTATTACAGTTACAACAATACGAATCTCGACGCCGACCGCAAGATCGGCGAAGCGGAAGTTTCGAGCAACGACTTCGGCGCCTACCTCCGTTGGAACGACGGTTGGGGCTACGGTTTCGTTACCGGCGGTTTCGGCGTCGTCGACTACGAGTTCAACCGTCAAATCGCGTTGGGCGGTTATCCGACCGCGTCCTACGACGGCGAAACGGACGGCTGGACCGGTTCGGTTTACCTCGAACGCGGCTACACGTTCGACTTGGGCGCCTCCGCGCTCCAACCCTACGGCGGCTTACAGTTTACGCACATCGTAATGGACGAGTTCGCCGAAACCGGAACGATTAACGCGCTCGCGGTCAAGGGCTTGGAAACCGAGTACGACTCGATGCAAGGCGTCTTGGGCGTTCGTTGGTTGAAATCGACCGTCTTGGGCGGACGACTCTTCGACTTCAACGCCTATATGAACTGGACGCACGAGTTCCTCGACGCGAACGCCGAGGGCGAAGCGACGCTCGTCGGCGGCCCGAACGGAACGTTCCGCGTCGTCGGGAACGGCGTCGGTCGCGACTGGGTTTATACCGGTTTGGGCGGAACTTGGAACTTCAACGACCGTTTCAGCGCGTTCGGCGGCGCCGACGTTCAGTTGAACGGCTATACGACTTACGTCAACGGAAGCGCCGGGTTCAAGATGACTTGGTAACGACCGGGCGACGGTTGAAGCCGGTTTCCGGAAGAGTCCGGATTTAAGAGAAGCGGTCGCGTCGAGCGGGTTTGTTCGGCGCGACCGTTTTTTATTTACGGAGAGAAGCGGGAAGGGAAGACGACGTTAAGCGTCGGCGTTCGCGTCGTTTTCTTCGTCGGACGGGGCGTCGGCGTTTCCGTCGTTTTCGTTTTCTCCGTCGAACGTCGTTTCCGTTTCGAGCGACGCGTCGGCGCTTGCGTCGTTTTCGTTTTCTCCGTCGAACGTCGTTTCGTTCGTTTCTTCGACTGCGGGGGCGAGTTCGCTTTCGTCGACCTCCGGAATCGGGTCGGGCGAGATTTTGACGGCGGTCGCGACGAGTTCGAGCGCGACGCGTTCGTCGTCGGCGAGCGGCGACGTCGCGATTTCGCCGTTCGTCGCGCGCCAACAAATTTCGGCGCCGAGTTCGGTCGCGGCGGCGTTCGCGGCGTCGAGAACCGTTTCGATCTCTTCGGCGGCGAGCGCGGTTCCGTCCGGTTTGACGTATTCGAAAAGAGCGACGAGGACGCGGCGGCCCCCGGCGACTCCGGAGTAAAGTTGCGCGACGCGGTTGAGCGTTGTTTTCATCGGGCGGCTTTCTTAAAGCAAGGAACGCGGAGGAAGCGAAAAATCGCGCCGAAGCTCCGCTCGTTCGGCGACGCGCTCATCTTAAAGCGCGAAACGCGCCGCCGCAAGAAAAGTCGTTCCAATCGGCAAAATTTCCCGGGTTTGACGTCGGAAAAACGCCGGGGGAACGGCGCGCCGTCAAAACTCGTTCTCCGATTCTTCAAACTCGAAATATTCGCCGCCGTAAATCGCGTTGGCGCCAAGTTCCTCTTCGATCCGGAGAAGTTGGTTGTACTTCGCGACCCGTTCGCCGCGAACGACGGAGCCGATTTTGATTTGCCCGCAGTTGGTCGCGACCGCCAAGTCGGCGACGAACGCGTCCTCCGTTTCGCCGCTCCGATGACTGACGACCGCCGCGTATCCGTTGCGCCGCGCCATTTCGACCGCGTCGAGCGTTTCCGAGACGGAGCCGATTTGGTTCGGTTTCACCAAGATCGCGTTCGCGGCGTTCTCGTCGACGCCGCGCTGGAGCCGCCGAACGTTCGTCGTGAAGAGGTCGTCGCCGACGAGCTGGATTTTGTCGCCGAGACGTTCCGTCAACCGCCGCCAACCGCTCCAATCGTCTTCCGCGCACCCGTCTTCGATCGACGCGATCGGATATTTTTGCGTCCAAGCGGCTAAAATCTCGATAAATTCTCCCGACGTAAGTTTTTGATTTTCAAAATGATAACGGTTCTCGCGGTAAAACTCCGTCGCGGCGACGTCGAGCGCGAGAAAGACGTCCTTGCCCGGAGCGTATCCGGCGGCGTCGATCGCTTCGACGAGGAGCGCGAGCCCTTCTTCGTTCGACTTCAAAACCGGCGCGAACCCGCCTTCGTCGCCGACGCTCGTCGATTTGCCGCGTTTATGCAATATTTGTTTTAGCGATTGAAAAACGTCGACGCAAGCTCGGAGCGCGTCGGAGAACGTTTCGAACCCGATCGGCTCGATCATAAACTCTTGGACGTCGAGTCGGTTGTTCGCGTGCGCGCCGCCGTTGATAAGGTTCGCGATCGGAACCGGGAGCGTTCGCGCGCCGACGCCGCCTAAGTAGCGGTAAAGCGGGAGGTTGCAAGCGAGCGCGCCGGCTTTGGCGCAAGCGAGCGAAACGGCGAGAATCGCGTTCGCGCCGAGTTTTTTCTTGTTGCGCGTCCCGTCGAGTTCGATCGCGATTCGGTCGATTTCGAGCTGATTGCAGACGTCGAGTCCGCGGAGCGCGTCGGCGAGCGGGCCTTCGACGTTGGCGACCGCGTTGAGGACGCCGCGTCCGCCGTATTCTTCGCTTTCGTCGTCGCGCAGTTCGAACGCTTCTCCGGAGCCGACGCTGGCTCCGCTCGGGACGGCGGCTCGACCGACGATTCCGTTTTCCAACGCGACTTCCGCCTCCAACGTCGGCGTTCCGCGGCTGTCGAGAATTTGACGTCCGACGACGTCGACGATTCGGCGCGACAACATATTTCGGCTCCTTAAAAAAACGGTTGCAAAAAAGGAAGGGGAAAAGGGGGAAAGGGGCGTATGGAAGGGGGAATAGGAAAGGGAGGAATATTGAAAGGGGGAGGAAAGGTTAAAAAGGGTGAAACGAGCGAAACAGGGGAAGTGAAACGGGGACGAAAGCGCGACGGCGAGCGCGCGCCGCGAACGCTTGCGAAAAGATAGAACGGCGCGACAAAAAGAGCGGAACTGGGTAAAATAAACCGGTTGGGACGTTCGCAAGGAAAAAAAGGCGGCGGGACGCGCGAAAGAAGAAAGCGTTCGCGCCCGTTTTTAGCGAACGTCGCGAACGCTCTATAATATTAATGGCAAAATCGACGAAAAGCGGTCGGACGTCGGCGGCGTTCGGCGGGAACCGATCGGGCTCTCGTCGAGGCCTCCGGCGTCGGCGTTATTTGGGGCCGTCGCCGACGGGCGTCGTCGGCGTTTTAGTCGGTTAGGCCGCTTCGGCGGCGCGCCCAGGCTTGCGCGCCGTTAATTAACAGAAGAAGCGCGAACGAAACCAAGAGCGCCGCCAACGCGACCGCCGACGCGATCACGAGACCGTTTTCCGCGTACAACTTGCCCATAATGACGTTCGAAACAAGCTCCGTTTTGCCCGGAATCATCCGCCCGATGAACAACACCGAACCGTATTCGCCGAGCGCCCGAGCGAAAGCCATCGTAAAACCCGCGATCTGCGCCGGGAGAATCAACGGGAAAATCACCCGCCAAAACGTTTGCCAACGCGTCGCGCCCAAACTCGCCGCCGCTTCTTCAAGCTCTCGCTCGACCTCTTCCAACGCCGGTTGGAGCGTTCGGATAACGAACGGCGTCCCGATGAACGTCAACGCGATAATCACGCCGATTTCCGTCCCGCAAACCTCGAACGGTAAGTAAGGCCCGATCCAACCGACCGTCGCGTCGCTCGAGTAAATCCGCGCCAACGCCAACCCCGATACCGCCGTCGGAAGCGCGAACGGAACGTCGACCAACGCGTCGAGAAGCCGCCGTCCCCAAAATTGATAGCGGACGAGCGTCCAAGCGACGATCAAACCGAAAAACGCGTTGATTAACGCCGCGATAAACGACGCGCGGAACGTAACGATAAACGCCTGCTTCACCAGTTTGTTCGATAAAATCGCGTAAAATTCGTCGAACGAAACGCCCGACGTAACGATAAACAAACCGGAAAGAGGAATCAAAACGATTAAGCTCAAATACGCGACGGTAAAACCCATCGTGATATTGAAACCCGGCAACACGCTTCGTTGAACAAGTCGCATCGTCTTTTCCTATTTTCCCTAAAACGGTCAAAGCGCCGTCGTTTATTGTTTTTAGCGTTTTTAATAAAGTTTTTGCGCGATTTTATTTGCGCTATTTTAACGATTTTGAACGCCGTTATTTCTCTTCGCGAAGATTTTCTTCGAGGATTTGATCGAAGACGCCGCCGGAGTTGAAGTGCGTTCGCTGAGCGTTCAACCAACCGCCGAACGCGTCGTCGACGGTGAAGAGGCGCGTTTCCGGGAACTTGTCGCGATACTTTTCCGCGACCTCCGGACGACAAGGGCGGTAGTGGGCGCGGGCGATTATGTCCTGCGCTTCCGGTTCGTACATATATTTTAAATAAGCCTCCGCCAAGTCGCGCGTTCCTCGGCGGTCGACGATTTTGTCGACGACCGCGACCGGGGGCTCCGCTTTGACGGTGATTTCCGGGACGATAATCTCGATTTCCCCTTCGGCGTAATTTTTCGCTAAAATCGCTTCGTTTTCCCAAGCGATAAAGGCGTCGCCGACCTTGTTTTTGACGAAATCGTCGGTCGCGCCGCGGGCTCCCGCCGGCATCCCGCCGCGAACGTTCGCGAGGACTCGTTTGACGAAAGCTCGGGCCTCCGCTTGCGCCGCTTCGACTCGCTCCGCTTGCGCCGGGTCTTGGAACGCGTCGAGACCGCCGACGTCGGCGAGGGCTTTGTCGAGCGCGAACCCCCAAAGCGCGAGGTAATTCCAGCGCGCGCCGCCGGACGTTTTCGGGTTCGGCGTAACGACTTCGACGTCGGGACGCGTCAAATCTTCCCAACCGCGGATATTTTTCGGGTTGCCCTTGCGAACGACGATAACGATCGTCGACGAGTAGGGACAGCTGTTGTTCGGGAGCCGCTTTTGCCAATAATTCGGGTTTTCCGGATTGTCCGAGCCCTTTTCGAAAAGATCGGTCGCGACGTCGTTAATATCGAACGCGAGCGCCAACGTAACGACGTCGGCCTCGTGCCCCATTTTGACGGCGCGAGCTTGGGCGCCGGAGCCGCCGTTGCACTTCTCGATTTCGATCGCTTCGCCGGTTGTCGCGAGCCAATGTTCGGCGAACACGGCGTCGTATTGTTTGTAAAGTTCGCGCGTCGGGTCGTAGGAAACGTTCAATATCGAGCGTTTTTTTTCGCCGTCCGAACAACCGAGGCAAACGGCGAGGGCGAGGGTCGCCGCGAAAAAAAATGTCGGCTTATTCAAGCGCTTTTCCCTTGTTGTGATAATTGAATCGAAAATTAAATAACGAGATTCTTGCGCGAAAAATCGAGCGCCTTATTAAGCGATTTATCGACTATTTTCGCCGAGGAATTGCGGAAAAAAGAAGCGCTCCGTTCGTTTTGCGTCGATTTTTAAAAGCGCGACGGGAGTTTTCGCGACGTAACGAGGGGGAAAACGTCGCCTCGCCGCGTCGCCGAGGGGCGCCGCGAGTTTGACAAAAAAAAGGAAAATGCGCGAAACGCCGAAAATTTGAAAGTTGAGGAATGCGCGGAAACGAAACGCCGCCGACGACCGCGTCGAACGAAGGGAAGAAAGCGAACGCGATAAAAGAGGCGCGTTTTCGCGATTATAGCGAATTACGTCGCGGGAAAGCGCCGGTTTTTCGCCTTTCTTGCGAAAAGAGGCCTGCTTTCGGACGGGACGCAGGGTATAATGACGTTGCGACGTTTTAGAACGCGCCGCGTCGCGAGCGTTGTGGAGTCGGTAAAATAGCGAAAATAGTGAAAACGGGTTAACCTTGCTTCTTTTTTCCGTTGCGTTTTTCTTTTTCCTTTTGGCGGGGACGCGTTCCTTAGCGTCGCGCGCGGCGTTCGCGTCGAATCGTTCGACGGCGTCGAGCGACGGAGCGAAGGCTAAGGGAAACGGACGTCTTTTTCTTGCGTCGTCCTTTTCTTGGGGCGGGATCGTCGTTTTAACCGTCGCGGCGACCGTCGGCGACGCGTCGAGCGCGGCGTTCGCTCAACGTTCGACGCTTGGGACGGGGAGGAGCGAACGTTCCGCCGACGGAGCCGAGGGAGAACCGTCGCGCCGTTTCGATTTGTTGCGTCGCGACGCGCTCGGAGTGCAAACGCGGTATCCGGCCGTCGTCAAAATCGTCGGACGCGACGCGCCGCAAAAGCGCGAGGACGGTTCGCAAACGATTCCGCTTTATTACGGCACCGGAACTTTTGTCGCGGAATTGGGCGAGTGGGGGATCGTCGTGTCGAATTGGCACGTGGTTAGCGAGGCCCGCGATTCGATCGTCGCGAAGTTTCCGACCTTTTCGAGTCCGGCGCGAGTTATTTTGCGCGACGAGACTTGGGACTTGGCGGCGTTGGTCGTGCGCAAGCCGCCGCGCGTCGCGCCGATTCCCATTTCGCAAGAGGTGCCGGAGATCGGCGACGCGCTTTGGGTCGCCGGGTACGGGGAAAGCGCCGGATTGACCGAATTTCAAATTCAAGGCGGACGCGTGCAGAATTACGCGCTTCTCGTCGCCGACGACGAAAGCGAAACGGAGGGCGGCGCCAAGATTGCGAACGGGCCCGACGCGGGAAAATTAACGAACGGCGTCGCGCCGTCGGCGGCGGTCGCCAATTTGGCGGCGTCGAGGCCGGAAAACGCGCTTCTTTACGAAACTTTGTCGGTCGACAAAGGGGTGCGCAAAGGCGATTCCGGCGGGCCGATTTTCAATCGATACGGCGAGTTGGCGGGCGTTCTTTGGGGCTCCAACGGCGAGTCGACGATGGGAACGTATTGCATTCGCGTTCAATATTTCTTGACGCAAGCGATCGAGCGTTTGGCGGTTTTGGAAGCGGAGCGGCTTTTGGACGCGCCGACGAGCGATCCGTTGAGTTGGCGACCGGAAGCCGGCGTCGCCGACGCGGAGGGAACGGAGCTTTGGGCGCGCGCCGCGTTGGAAAAGAGCGGCGTTTATCCGATTTCGCAACGCTCGGTTTACGTCGCCGCGGACGGTCGCGAAACGCCGGAAAATTTGCGACGCGTCGGCGTCGACGCCGCGATGAATCGGGTGAAAAAAGCGCTGATCGTCGCCGAAAACGCGACCGCGACCGCGCTTCCGCCGTCGCCTCCCGTCTTTTCGCCGACCTTTGTAAGTCGGCAAGGGACGCTCGGGAACGTTCGCCCGGACGTCGCCGAGTCCGGTTTTTGGACCGATTTGGTCGACGCGAAATACGTCGCTTTGGTCGCGCGGCGAGCGGAGGAGGCGAAAGTGCGCGAAACGTCCGTCGTCGACGCGTCGAATTCGTCCGCGAACGTCGCGCTGTCGTTGGTTGCCGGGAACGCGAGCAACGCCGATTTTGCCGACGAGCCGACGACGTTTGCCGCGTCCGGAAAAACGAAAGGGCTCGGCGGCGCGAGGAATCTCAAATCGCTCCTAACGCCGACGAAGGAAAGCGGCGGCGAACCGAGCGGCGCGACGACGATCTCGCTGCTGAAACCGATCGGAACGGACGACGTCGGAGCGCGAGACTTGGAAAACGACGCGGCGCGTCGAGAGCCGGCGGATTGGGAAAGCGACGAAGAAACGAACGTCGCGGCCAAGGCGGAGAATCGCGAAGACGAAGAAAAAACGGTCGACGGCGAGGAAGCGCGCGCTTCGGAAAACGGGTCGAAGCCGGAAAAGGACGGGGAAAAGCGGGTTAATTTTAACGGTTTTTATTTGAACGATATTCAAGTTTATTTGATCGTTTGCGCGATATTTTGCCTATTTTACAACGCGGCGCGTTTGATGACCGAAGCGGACTTGAAAAAAGAGCGGCGAAAACGGGCGCGCGAAGCGCGAACTGCGGAAAGTCGCGACCTTTGAAAGGTTGCGAAAAACAGTAATTGTCGCGAAATTTAACGAAACGCCGAACGCGTCGGAAGACCGGTCGGCGTTTTTTTTGAGCGCGAACGGAGAAACGCTTCGGCGCGAAGGGGAGAACGATTTTGCCGCCGACGTTTCGAAGACGTTTCTTCTCTTTTTCCTCTGGACGTCGGCGCCGTAAAATTTTATACTCCGCAAGACGGCGCGCGGTCGCGTCGACAATGTGTTTTAAGTAAAATGGAGCGATAAAGCAAAATGGGCGGCGCGGAGCAAACGGCAAAGAAATTTCGATGGCAGGACGCGGCGCTTCCGATTTTTGCGGCGGCGGCCGTTCTCGCGCTTCTCTTCGCGCTTCCGACGCCGTTGATGGACTTGCTTTTATCGTTCAATTTGGCGATTTCCGTCGTTGTTTTTATCGCGGTGTTTTTTGTTCGAAAACCGCTCGATTTTAACGTTTTTCCGACGGTTTTACTCGCGACGACCCTTTTTCGGCTCGTCTTGAACGTTTCGACGACGCGGCTAATCTTGACGCAAGCGGACGCGGGCGAAGTCGTCGACGCGTTCGCGCGGTTTGTCGCCGGAGACAGCGTCGTCGTTGGGTTCGTTATTTTCCTTATTTTCGTTATTGTTCAGTTTGTCGTTATTACTAAAGGAGCGACGCGGATCAGCGAAGTGTCGGCGCGCTTTGCGCTCGACGCGTTGCCGGGGCGGCAGATGGCGATCGACGCCGACGTCGCGGCCGGAAATTTGACCGACGCCGAGGCGCGCGCCGCTCGCGAGGAGTTGGCGGAACAGGCCGACTTTTTCGGAGCGATGGACGGCGCGAGCAAGTTCGTGCGCGGCGACGCGGTCGCGGGCCTTGCGATCGTTTTTATCAATATAATCGGCGGACTCGTCGTCGGAATCGGCGAACGCGGGCTCGGAACGGCGGAGGCGTTTTCGCTTTACTCGAAACTGACGATCGGCGACGGGCTGACGTCGCAAATTCCGGCGTTTTTGATTTCGTTGGCGACCGGGCTTCTCGTCGCTCGGACGTCGCGACCGCAAAACGTTTCGGAAGCGGCGCTCGCGCAGGTCTTCGGGCGACCGATCGCGTTGGCGTTGACCGGCGTTTTCTTGGTTTTCTTGGGGACGACCGGGCTTCCGCTCGCTCCCCTTGCGGTTCTCGCGACCGGGTGTTTTCTGTTGGCTTGGGCGGTTTCGCGAAAACAAGAGAAAGAAGCGAACGAGGAAAAAGAGCGAAAAGAGGCGGAGGAAGCGGAAAAAACGGCCCAAAATCCGGACGACGTCGACGAATTGCTGACGGTCGAGCCGATGGAACTCGAAATCGGGCTCGGGCTTATCGCGTTGGCCGATCCGGCGGACGGCGAGAATCTCGTCGAGCGAGTGCGGCGCGTTCGGCGGCGAATCGCGTCGGAACTCGGGTTCGTCTTGCCCAAAGTGCGGGCGCGCGACAATCCGAAACTCGACGACGGGCAGTTCGCGATCAAAATTAAGGGGGAAACCGTCGCGTTTTCGACCGTTTACCCGACGATGCTTTTCGCCGTCGACGCCGGGTTCGCGTTCGGAACGCTCCCGGGACTGCAAACGACGTCGCCGCTCGACGGCGCGACCGCGTATTGGATCGATCCGAGAAATCGCGCCGCCGCCGAAAGCGCCGGATACGAGGTTTGGGACGCCGCGACCGTCGTCGAAATGCAACTCTTGCGAACGGCGCGTCGAGAAGCGGCGGAACTTTTGACCCGCGACGCGACGAAGCGTTTGCTCGACCGCTTGCGAGAAACCGCCCCGACCGTCGTCGACGATTTGGTTCCCGACGCGATGAAACTTGCCCAAGTCCAGCAGGTTCTCCAACTTCTCTTGCGCGAAGGGGTTTCCATTCGTCCGCTCGACTTGATTTTGGAAACGTTGGGCGATTTCGCGGCGCGGGAATCGAATCCTTATCGACTTCTCGACCGCGTTCGAACTCGTTTGGCTCGCGCTCTTTCGGCAAAAAATCGGGACGAGGACGGAACGCTCCGCGTCGCGATGTTCGAGCCGGAGGCGGAGGACGCGCTTCGGGACGCCGTCGAAACGACGGAGTTCGGCGTCGCGTTAACCTTGGGAGCGACCGAGCTTGAAGCGCTGGGGACCGCCGTCCGAGCGAGCGGCGAACGGTTGCGCGAATCGGGCGCGGCGGCGACGTTGTTGGTCGATAAAGCGATTCGCAACGCTTTGCGGGAAGCGACTTGGAGCGCGGCGCCGAACGTCGATATTCTCGCGTTCGACGAAATCGACCGCTCGACGAAAATCGTTCAAGAAACGGTCGTCGACTGGACGTCGGAAAAATAAGCGGTTCGACCGCAAGCGAAACGTCGAGCGAACGCTCGTTGCATTGCGGGACGCCCAACCGCTTAAAGTTTCCAAAACCCCCGGAACCCCCGGAACCCCCGGAACCCCCGGAAC
>JAGBDD010000147.1 GCA_017937685.1 Thermoguttaceae bacterium
CAAGACGGCGAGTCCGCGCAAGTCGCGGAAGCGGCGCGAGACGGCGAGTCCGCGCAAGTCGAGGAAGAAGCGCGAGACGGCGAGTCCGCGCAAGTCGCGGGAGCGGCGCGAGACGGCGAGTCCGCGCAAGTCGAGGAAGCGGCGCAAGACGGCGAGTCCGCGCAAGTCGCGGAGGCGGCGCAAGACGGCGGAGCGACGAATTAACGTAAAAAACGTCGTTTGGTGAAAAAAGTTTCGTTAAGCGGCGCGTCGGCGACGTATAAAAGCGCGACGCGTCGATTTTTCCGGTATAAAAGGCGCAACGCAACAAATAGTCGTTGGAAGAAAAATGGATAAATCTGGGAAAGTTTTTGTAACCGGCGCGACCGGTTTTATCGGTTCCAGTTTGACGCGGCAACTCTTGGAGGCGGGGTACGTCGTGCGTGGAATGAGCCGTTCGAAACCGAAGGCCCCTCCCGGAGCCGAAGATTCGCTCGACGCGCTTTGGAATCACCCGAATTTCGAATACGTCGCCGGCGATATTAACGACGTCGATTCGCTGACGCGCGCAATGGACGGGTGCCGATACGCGATTTCGCTCGCGGGGTACGCTCGAAACTTCGCTCGCGATCCGCAAGTGTTTCACCGGATTAACGTCGACGGAATGCGCAACGTTTTCGCCGCCGCGAAAAAGCTCGAACTCGAAAAAATCGTTTGGACGTCGACGATCGTAACGTTCGGCCCGACGAGAAAAGGGGAAACCGGCGACGAAAATATGCCGCGGATCACCGACAAATATTACACCGAGTACGAGGAGTCGAAGAGCGTCGCGGAAGCCGAAGCCCTGCAATGGGTAAAGAAGGGGCTTCCGTTGACGATCGTCAATCCGACGCGGGTGTACGGGCCCGGCCAGCTTTCCGAAGGGAACGCGATGGCGGCGCTGATTCGCGATTATCGCCGAGGCGCGGCGCCGTTCCTGTTAAATTTTGGGAAAAATATCGGTAATTACGGTTACGTCGACGACGTGGCGCGCGGGCATATGCTGGCGTTGGAGAAGGGGCGAATCGGCGAACGCTATATTTTGGGCGGCGACAACGCTTCGCTCCTCGAACTTTTCCGTTTAATCGATAAAGTCGACGGGCGTTGGCATTTCAAACTGCCGATGTACAAGTTTTTCCCGCTTCTTTTCGCGAATTCGCAGAAGGCTTGGGCGCTTTTGACCGGTTTCTATCCGCGAATCACTCCCGGTTGGGTGCGAACTTTTTGCGTCGATTGGACGTATTCGTGCGAAAAAGCGAAAACCGAACTCGGATACGCCCCGATTTCGTTGGAAGAAGGCTTGCGACGCACTTGCGAATGGCTCGACGCGCTCGCCGCAAAGAAGCGATAGGTCGGACGAACGGCAAAGTAAAATCGGCGTAATCGATAGAGTTGGCGCAAACGACGCGGATTGGCGACGATCGACCGCTTAAAATACGCGGATAATAACGAAAAAGGCGAATTTTCCAATGAAACGAACTGCGAAAAACGAACAAACAAACGAACGAAACGCGACGACGCGACGTTGCGACGGCGTCGAAAAAAGAGCGGCGCGTCCGACCGACTTTTCGCAAGCGTTGCGTCGTTCGACGGCGGCGCTGGCGTTAACTTGCGGCGTCTGCGTCGGCGTTTCCGGATGTCAATCGTTTTTGGGCTCCGCCGACGAGCGTTTTCGGCAAGGGCGCGGCGAGTACGCGCTGAACGACGAAGCCGCTCGTCGCGATTGGGAAGAAGCCGCTCGCGAAATGGGGAAGCCGACGCAAAATGAAAAAATTGGCGAGAATGGGCGAAACGGAGCGTCGGGGCAAGACGCGGAAAAAGACCCGGCGGCGAGTCGACCGGTGTTGCGTTCCGCTTCGTTTGACGAAACGAGCGAAGGCGCCGAACGTCGCGTCGCGGCGCGCAAGCCGGTTGCCGGTTGGCCGGCGTTCGAAGAACCGGAGGCGCCGAAAAGTTTTGGCGAACGCGTTAAAGGGCTTTTTTCGTTCCCGAAAAAAGAGCCGCGACGTTCGAACGACCCGCCGACTTCGCCCGCGGCCCCGGTTTCGCGAAATTCGATAAATTCCGGAAGAAACGAAAACTTTGCGCGTTCCGCCGAGCCGAAGAAAACGGCGCGCTCGAGCGAGAGCGGATTTTCGTTGGGGCGCGGATTGTCGAACGTTTTTTCGTCTTCGAAACGTCGCGGACGGGAAAAATTTCCGGTCGACCCCGTCTTGCAATACGACGAATCGCGTTTTATGCCCAGTTTTCAAACTTGCGAGCAATATTACGCTCCCGTCGAGCCGCGTCGAACGGTCGAGCAACCGTTGCCTTCGTCAACGTCGGCGAAATCGGAAAAGGCGACGCAAAAGTCGGGGATTGCGCAAAGCGCGCGAACTGGCGCCGCCGTCGCGACGAAAACGGCGAAAAATCGTCAAGACGCGGCGACGCGGATTTCCGGTCGGGCTCTTGTCGCCAAGTCCGAAAAACAACGAACGTCCCCAGAAGAGCCTTCCGGTTGGGCGACCAGCGGCGTCGCTTCGTCGAAAGCGTCGGCGACCGGTTGGGGAAAAACGCGTCCGATTTCGATCGCTTCGAACGAAGAAAGCGCGACGGCGAAAGCTCCGGTCGCTCCGGTTGGTTACTTGGGCGCCCCGCGTAAAAATAGAACGGATTTTCAAGTTTTGACGGAACGTTGCGACGGCTTTTTCGGTTGGGAAACCGAGGACGAGGCGTTGTTGAACGCGATTTCCGAACCGACGGGAGAAGTTGGCGAAAGTTTAACGGCGTATTCGACGGCGCCGTCCCCGACCGCGTCCGCTTTTCCCGTCGTCGAGCCGACCGAGTTTGCGACCAACGTCGCCGAAATCGCGACCGGGAACGGCGCGACCGCGGCGCCGTCGCGACAAACGGGGCAAGACGCGTCGACTTTAACGGAGCGCTCGCCGACGCAAGAAACGACCGCGCCTTCTCAAAACGTTTTGCGGTCGCCGTTGGACGCGTCTTTAGCGTCGAACGAACCGACCGCGGGACTTGGCGAAGTCGCGGAGACGGCGCAAGTTGGCGAAGACGCGGCGAATCCGGCGACCGCGCCGGTTTTAACGGCTTACGCGCCTTCCGGAACGCGGAAAAACGCGAGCGAGCGTTCCGACTTGGCGTCGCAATTAGGCGAAACGGGGTTCGATTGGTTCGATTCTCGAACGTCGAACGACGCGGTTCAAACGCCGGTCGAAGCGGCGCCCGTCGCAACGACCGTCGCGACGCTCGAGTCGGAAATTACGTCGAGCGTTCCGGGCGAAGCGGCGAAAAAATCGGAAAATGAAACGCTCGAATTGATTTCCGGAAAGCCGCGCGTCGATTTGGACGCCGCGCTTGCTCGCCGCTTGCCGCCGCCCTCGGTTGCGGAAGTTGGCAAATCCGCGTCGACTTTGCCGGTTGCGCCGCCTGCGGTCGCGGAAGTTGACGAACTTGCATCTACTTTGCCGGTTGCGCCGCCTGCGGTCGCGGAAATTGACGAACTTGCGTCGACTTTGCCGGTCGCGCCGCCTGCGGTCGCGGAGGTTGGGGAACCCGCGTCGACTTTGCCGGTTGCGCCGCCTGCGGTCGCGGAAGTTGGCGAACTTGCGTCTACTTTGCCGGTTGCGCCGCCTGCGGTCGCGGAAATTGACGAATCCGCGTCTACTTTGCCGGTCGCGCCGCCTGCGGTCGCGGAAGTTGGCGAACCCGCGTC
>JAGBDD010000148.1 GCA_017937685.1 Thermoguttaceae bacterium
GAACGAAACGGAACGAAACGGAACGAAACGGAACGAAACGGAACGAAACGGAACGAAACGGAACGAAACGGAACGAAACGGAACGAAACGGAACGAAACGGAACGAAACGGAACGAAACCGGCAAGAAATAAAAAAACCGCCTCGAAAGGCGGTTCAAAGCCAGCGGGGAGAATCGAACTCCCAACCTCAGCATTACGAATGCTGCGCTCTGCCAGTTGAGCTACGCGGGCAAAAAGTCGGAAAACTTAATTTGTTGTCGCTAACCGTTTGAAAAAAGGCGGTCGGCTTTTGGTTTAAGCTCCCCTTAACTCTTATGCCAACATTCTAACCGAGATTCCGGAATCGTCAAGCGGCTTTTTAAAATTTTTTTCATTTTTTCTTCGACGCGTCCTTTTCCAATTAAAATCGAACGACGGAGCGCGGCGCGTCGCTTTTAAAAGAGCGTCCAATCGGAGCGAGCGAAGTCGACGAGCGCGAGCGCCTGCGCGAGAACCGAAGAGACGTAAGCGGGAAAGCGGCAGTTTCGGGCGACCCGTTCTCCAAACGCGTCGAGCGATTCAAAAACGGGGGCCAGTCGGGGCGTTCGGGTTCCGGCGCGCGCTTCGGCGTCGAAAAGATCGTCGAAATCTCGGTCGTCGTCCAACGCGTCCAAGGGGACGGCGGGCGTCGGGAGCGGCGAGCGCGGCGCGGCGTCGGGACGCTCCGTTCGAATTTTGAAAAGAAGCGCCGCGAACGCGAGGGCGGCGGTCGTCGGCGGCGCGAGCGACCAACGGTTTTCCGCGAAAACGAGCGCCGCGACGACGCTTTGCGCGACGAGCCAACAGGCGAAAACGGCGATCGCGAGCGTAAATTGAACGACGTTTTGGCGCGCGCCGTCGAAAATTAGCCGCGTCGAAAAAAAGCCGAAAAACGCGGCCGCGACGACCGCTTCGAACGTCGCCGCGGACGGAGAACCGTCGCTCGACGCGCCCCAAAAATAAGGAAACGCCGCCAAACCGAGCGAACAGAGCGCGATAAAAACGCCGAGCGTCGCGCCGAACGCGCTTCGAAACGTCGCGCTAAACCAACGTAAAAAAAGGCCGAAAACGCCAATTAACGTCAAAGCGCGAACGTCGAACGCAAGAGGCGCGGAACAGATCGCGGCGAACGTCCAAACGCAAACGCCGAAATAAACGGTCGCGACGCTAAGACTTTGCCGCCGACGAGCCCAATATTCGCCGAGCGCGCAACAAACGAGCGCCCAATCCGCGAAACGGAAAGCGAAAATTCGCCGCGAACCGTCGTCGAGCGCGAGCGCCGCGACAAACGCCGCCGACGCGAAAAAGTGAAGCGAACGCGAACGCGACGTTTGCGCCGTCGCAAAAACAAGGAGCGCCGCCGGAGGAAACGCGTTCGCCCAAAGTTCGCGCCGTCGCGGAGCGTCGACGTCGGCGAAAAGCGCCAAAACGCCGCCGAGAAACGTCGCCGCGCCGAGACAATAAAGGAAATACGCCAAAATAGGTTCGCCCCGTCGGTCGGCGAACGTTCCGCCGCAATGCGCGACCGCGATAACAACGACGAGAAACGCGGCTCGAACGGACGAAGGCCAAGTCGCCCAATAGGCTCCGGCGACTGCGAAAAGCGCGCCGGCGATCGCCGCGACGCCGAAAACCGCGAGCGCCGTCGTCGCCCAACGCCGCCGTTCCTCAAATCGCGAATCGACCGCCGCGGGACGCGGAGCGCGGGAAGGCGAGGGCGCGGAGACGCCGAAACAGTCGCGGACGAAGCGGTCGCCGTCGTCGGGCGAGGGTAAGCGATTCATTGGCGGTTCCTTGAAAGCGGTCGCGAACGTCGGCGTTTAAGTCGGCGGAAAAGAGCGCGGCGTTTTCTCGCTCGCGTTCGGACGCGGCGAATAACGTCGGAAAAATTTCGCCGTTCGACGGGAAGCGAAGCGAGGAGCGCGAACGGGCGTTAAAATCCGAAAAGCAACCCCAAACTTCCGACGTGGAACGTTTGCTCCTTGCTCACGAGACAGTCGTAGTCCCCGGCGATCGCGAGCGCGCCCCAAAGGGAGAGCCGCAACCCGACGCCGCCCCAGAAGAAATCGTCGCCGGCGCCTTTCCCTTGGTAATAAGGGCTCGACGGCGCGATCGTTCCCGGAACGCGACCGAAACAGAAGTTTTGGATCGACTCGGTTTGCGAACGGAGTTGCGAAACCCAAGCCAGCCGCCCTTGCAACGTGAAGGAGTCGAGCCCGGCGAGGTTGACGTCGATTCGCGAGCCGAGCGTCATATAACAAGCGTCGTAATCGCGTTTGTCGCCGCCGATTTTGCGGAGCGAGTTCGGGTTGAAATTGTCGTGTTCGAGGTAAGCGTATTGGTACGAGCCGAACGGTTTCAGGACGAACAGCCCGAGCGTGTGCATTTCGTAACCGGTTTCAAAGTAGCCGGACGCTTGGTAGCCGTCGTAAGACGCGGAGTCGACCGAGCCGCCCTTCGCTTTGTACCCGTCGTCGCCGTAATTCGCCAACGCGGTGAAGTAAAGCGGGCCCGCGTGCAGATAGACGCCGGCGCCGACGAGGTTGTCGTTTTGCCGAATTTTCCGTCCGGCGTATTTAACGTCGTAACGATGGTAATTATAATAGGCGGTGAAGTTGAGCGAACCCATCGGCATATTGACGCCGATTTGCGCGCCGGTCGCGTTCGCGTCGATTTCGCCGCGCCATTTGTCCGGGCGGATTTCGCCGCTTCCGAGGTAGCCGTTGCCCCAAAATTGGAACGATTTCAGTTCCGGCAGGCGAACGGAGCCGCGGACGACGACGTCTTGCGAAAACGCGAGGTTCGACCCGTTGTAAAACGCTTCCGAACGCGGCGCGGCGTCGGAACGGGGCGCGGCGAGCGGCGAAAAATCGTCGATCGAAACGACGGACGCGGCGTCGAAAGCGCCGAGTTCGGCGAAAACGCCGCGCTCGGCGCCGGAGAGCGACTCGTCGGAAACGCTCGCGTCGTCGGGAGCGGCGAAGTCGTCCGAAACGTCGACGGTCGAAACGGAACGTTGCGAAGTTAAGTCGAAAAGACCGTTGGAGAAACGGCGCGCGTCGGTCGAAGAAGACGCGACGACGGCGGACGCGAACGAAAAAACAAGCGCGACGCCGATAAAAATTCGAGCAAAACGGTGCGAAAGCGACATATCGGAACCTCCGCGTCGACCCGGCGACAAACGCCCGACGAACCGCGATTAGGGGCGAATTTCGAAATTCTTTAAAAAAAGTCTGATGAAAAGCAAGGTTTTTCCGGAAAATAATCCGGGATTGCTTGACATAATCGGCAAATTTAGTACAAAACTTAATACAAAGGTTCGATTTTTTTTAAACCGGCGTTTGAAAAAATAGAAATTTTCGTTATACTAGAATATCGGTCGCAATAGCGGACGCAAGTTTTTGAGAAACGGAGCCAAATTTTGGGCGCCCCGACGACGGGCGGAAGAGATTGGGGTTCCGGATCGTTTTCGCGTCGAGTCGGCGCCGCGCTTTTGGGGCGCCGCGTCGACGCGGCGAACGAACGTCGGCGCGCGTCGTCGGGCGTTTCGTCGACATTTCAGGATAGATAGTTCAAATGGCAAAACATAATCCTTTTAGCGTATTCCGCCGTAATCAAAAGGCTTGGATGGCGGGGCTTACTCTCTTTACGATGTTTTCGTTCATCGCCTTGGGGTCGATGGTGCAGTGCGTCGGAACCGGCGGACAGCGGGGCGCGACGACGGGCGAAATCGCGAAGACGACCAAATACGGAACTTACGATTACGAAGCGTATCGGCAGTCCTACGATTCGGCGACGCGGTTGGCCGGGTTCGCGCAAACGGCGTTCTATTTGCTGGACTCCGAAGCGTGGGCGGAAACGGCGCAAATGGCGCAATACCTTCCCGAGAATTATCTCGCGCAATTCTATATCGCCGCTTTGTCGCAAAAAGACGCCAATAAAGCCGCGCAAGCGCAACGCCTCAACGCGATGACGACCGAGTTGAATTACGCTTTGTCCGACGCGCAAGCCTTGGTCAACCGTTGGTTGATCCTGCAATTCGCTTACGATAAAGGCTTGGCCGCGAGCGACGCCGACGCGACGCAATACCTGCAAACGCTCCTCGGCGGTTCGTTGTCCCCGGAAGAATGGCAAACGTGCTACCGCGCCGGCGGGTTGAACGACCAACTTCTGCTCGACCTCTTGAAAGAGCAAATCGCTTACGAACGCGCCGTCGCTCGTTACGACAACCCGAGCGCTCTCGTCGCTTCCGCCGACTTGGCCGAAGCGTTCGAAGCGACGAACCGTTCGATGAAGGCGAACGTCGTCGCGTTCAACGCCGCGGATTACGTCGATCAAATCGCGGAACCGTCGGAAGAGACGCTGAAGAAATTTTACGAACAATATCGCAACGTCGTCGCGAACGCCTCTTCCGCGACGCCCGGTTTCACCCAACCGACGAAGCTCGCGTTGGAAGCCGTCCGCGCCGACGTTACGCCGGAAGCTCTCGCCGCGATTAGCGACGAAGAAATCCAAAAATATTACGACGAACACCGCGACGACTTCAAAAAGCCGACGGTCGCTCCGACCGCTCCCGCCGAAGAACCGGGCCTGTCGATGGACGGTATCGCGGATATTGAGTTGACTGAAGAAGCCGCTCCGGCTGTCGAAGAAGCTCCGGCGGCGGAAGAAGCCGCCCCGGCTGTCGAAGAAGCTCCGGCGACGGAAGAAGCCGCCTCGGCGGTCGAAGAAGCTCCGGCGACTGAAGAAGCCGCCCCGGCTGTCGAAGAAGCTCCGGCGACTGAAGAAGCCGCCCCGGCTGTCGAAGAAGCTCCGGCGGCGGAAGAAGCCGCCCCGGCTGTCGAAGAAGCTCCGGCGACTGAAGAAGCC
>JAGBDD010000149.1 GCA_017937685.1 Thermoguttaceae bacterium
CGCGTCGTCGGCGCGATGCGAGCCGGGCAAACGACGCGCGTCGCGCCGACCGCCGCGTCCGCACTGTGAACGCGACGGCGACAGAAAATTTAAACGTTTTTCCTTTCTTACCCCGACGGCAAAATTTTCGTTTCGCGCGTCGGTCGTCGTCGACGTCGTATGTTAAAAGAAAACGCCCTCGAAGCGTCGCCGTTTCGCCGTTTTGTTCGCAACGCGCCGCCGCTTCGTCGTTCTTTCTCTTTTAACAACGGAAGGAAAAATCGATGATTTACCGTATAGTCGACCGCGGCGCCGACGGCGAAATCCGCGTTCGCGACTTTGCCGACGCCGTCCCAATAGGCGAACGTTTCGAAAAAATCGGCGTCGACGACTGCAGCGCCGACTTGCGAATGCGCGGTCTTCCCGTTTTTCGCGGTCTCGTCGGCCCGATGCCGGAACGCGACGGAACGGTCGCGCGGTACGAAACGCCCGAAATTTTCGAAAAATTAACGAAAGAGTGGAGCGCGCCGCAACGCCGCAAGTCGAAACGCAAGGCGCCCGTCGAGGAGACCGACGCGCCCGTTTAACCGACCGCGCCTTTTCCGACGGCGTCCCCTTCCTTTTTAACCGCGACTTCCGTCGTCGCCCTCCCTTTATGTCGCACCTTGAAACGCTCGCCGCGCCGAAAACGCTCCCGCCGATCGCTCGCGCTTGGTTCGAAGCGGCGTCCGACGCGGGTCTCGACGCGCTCGGGTTCGCGCCGGTCGGCCCGGCGGCGACGTTCGACCTTTTCGCCGACCGCGTTCGTCGGGGAAACTGCGCCGGGCTTCCTTACCTCGAAGAAAACGTCGACGCGCGCCGCGATCCGCGCTCCGTTTTGCCGTCGGCGCAAACTCTCGTCGTCGTCGCGCTCTCGGAACGCCGACTCCGCGCCGAATCGACCGTCGCGACGCAAACGCTCGCCGCCGAAATTGCGCGAATCGCCGAATCTTCGCCGCTTTCTCCGCTTCCCGAAAATTCGCGTCTTACCGGCGCCGTCGTTCCTTACGCCGCTTGCCTCGACTATCACGACATCCTAAAGCGCAAGTTAAAACGACTTCGAGCGTTTTTCCTCGACCGATTCCCAACCGCCGAGGCGCGAGCCGTCGTCGACTCCGCGCCGCTTCTCGAAAAAGATTGGGCCGTCCGCGCCGGAATCGGTTTCTGCGGTCTCCATTCGCTCGTCGTTTCGCCGCGTTTGGGCTCGCGCCTCTTTTTGGGCGAACTTCTCGTTTCGACGTCGCTTGTCGAAACTACCGGCTTCGCGACGCCGGAAGCGCTCGGCTCGACCGCCGCAAACGTCGCCGCCGCCGAATGTTGCGTTCGTTGCCGTCGTTGCGTCGACGCTTGCCCGACCGGCGCGATTCCGGGCGATCGAACGCTTGTCGCCGCCAAGTGCCTCAACTTTTGGACGATCGAAAATCGCGCCGCGCTCCCGGCGGAAATCGCCGAAAAACTCGACGGTCGTCTCTTCGGATGCGACCTTTGCCAACGCGTCTGCCCTTGGAACGCGCCGGAAAACAACGTCGCGCCGCTCGACGTTCCGTTGACCGCCGTCGACGCGCTCGACGACGCCGAATTTCGCCGACTCTTCAAAAAAACGCCGGTCTTCCGCGCTCGACTCGACGGTTTAAAACGAACCGCCGACGCGCTGCGCTCTTCGGAAACGCGTTAATAGAGCGAAAATAAAGAAATTAGCGAAGCGGCGAGAGCGACGCCGACGTTAAAATAACGAAAAAGCGACGTTTAGACAAACCGGTTTGAGCCGACGTTAGAACGCCGCTAAAAAAAAATTAACGAAGCGCTCCCAATCGCCGCCAACGTTAAGCTAGCGAAACTGCAAATTTTAAGTAAACCGGCGCGACGCGGGCAAAAAAAATGTCCGACGACCGAAATAAATTTCAAATCGCCGGACTATTCCCCCCCTGGGAACGTTCGAGTTTCGAAAAGCGCGACAAACGCTTTCGAAGAGCGTTTTCCGGCGGTCGGTCGTATCTCCTTCCGACGAAAAAACGCGGTATGACGCAAAGGCGAGCCGTCCGACTCGCGGACGACGACGGCGAGCAAGTCGCCGTTTTCAGTTCGTCAAGCCCTTTTTTCAAGAGCCGCCGAACTTTTTTCCTCTTATACTTCGTTAATCGTCTAAAAATCGTTCTAGCCTTAACACTTTATCTGTTTTTTCGGTAAATTTTAACGTTTTTTCTCTTTTTCCTCTTGACGTCGCGAACCAACGCTTCTCCAAAGCGCCTATTCAATCTATTTTGACGTCGTCTTTGTTGCCTTCGCCGCTCGCCGCGCAAAAAAAATCCCGAGGAAGCCGAAACTTCCCCGGGATAACAACCCGAACGACGTTTAAAAAATCGCCGCGCTCAATTTCAAGCGTTTCGATTTTTCAAAAAACGTTCGGCGCGTTCTATTTCATCGTCAAGCCAGGCGCGCCGTCGTCTTCGTTGCCTTCGCCGCTCGCCGCGCAAAAAAAAATCCCGAGGAAGCCGAAACTTCCCCGGGATAACAACCCGAACGACGTTTAAAAAATCGCCGCGCTCAATTTCGAGCGTTTCGATTTTTCAAAAAACGCTCGGATCGTTCTATTTTATCGCCGAGCCAAGCGCGCCGTCGTCGCCTCCGACGCGCCGTCTCGACTCGTTAACGTCGCTCAAAATTGTTCGAACGAAGCGAAAAGGTCGTCGTCGAAGACGGTTTCTTCGAGAACCGCCAAGTCGATCGCGAGTTCCGTTTCGTCTTCGTCGACGAACGCGGCGAACGCGTCGTCGAGAATCGAAGCGCTGACCGGCGGAGTCGTCGGCGTCGTCGCGCCGCCCCAAGCGGTTTCCGGTTTGATTTCGAGGTTTCCGACCGTAACGCCGACGAACGGTTTGAGCGGGTTCGCTTCCGTTCCGACGCGGTTGCCGTACACGCCGTCGACGATCGTAATATCTTTGACGAAGCCGATAACGTTGTTCTTGCTGTTCGCGTAATTTTGCGCGTGTTTGCCCCAAACGTCGGAGTTCTTCGTCGTCCCGACGTTTTCCGCGACATAGCAGTTCAACAGAACCGTCGAACCGAATTGGTTGACGACGCCGCCGTAGTAGACCGCCTTGTTGCCGCCGATACGGCAGTCGACCAGCGTGATTTCGCTGTCTTCGGCGTAAATCGCGCCGCCGTATTGCATCGATTCGCAACCGTAAATATTGAGCCCGGACATATACACGTTGCCGCGTTCGATATTGATCGCGCCGCCGTTCTTCGTCGTGTAACCGTCGGCCAAGGTCAGGTTGCGCAGGAACACGCTGTTGGTGTTCGGGATTCCTTCGTAAGTCGAAATCGTGAAGATTCCGTTCTTACCGTCGCCGCTGAGCGTAATGTCGACGTCGCCGCCGTCGAACGAAATATCGCGGGTCAACTCGAGCGCGCCGTCGAGGACGATCGTCTTGCCGTCGAGCGAGGCGTCGAACGTAACGGTGTTGCCGTACAACGACGATTTTTGCTCGGCGTAAGCCAACGCTTCGCGAATCGAAATCAGACCGTCGGTCGAGTCGACGACGTCGAGTTCCGTCGTAACGGTCGACGACGGTTTGTCGACCATATACTGCGATTCGTAGCAGCCCATATCGACGATTCCGTCCGAAACGCGCAGGTTGCCGTTAAGGTCGGTTTCGTTCGGCGCGTGGACTTGTTCCAACGTGCGGAGGTATTCCGCGGAACCGCCGTTGACCGCGAGCGAGTAACGCGCCAAGCGGTAGTCGCCGTTCGCCGCGTCGACGAAGTATTCGCTCGGCATACCGCCGGTGATCGTGGCCGTTCTGGAACCTTCCAAGTAATACACGTAGGAATTATAGGTGTTCAGCGAACTGAAACCGTGTCCGCTGTAAGTGGCGCTACCGGTAACGATCGAGTTGTAAATGTAACTGCGACCGCCGCTGTTCACGTTGCCGATAATCGTCGAGTTGTAAATATGGAACGTGCCGCCGTCGTTCGACGTGTTGTAGTTATGCGCCATAATCACCGCGTCGTTAAAGCCTTCAAAGAGGCAGTTGCGCAGCGTAGCGATCGACCACGGCGTGCCGTACACGCCCGTGCCTCCGCCGCCGACGACGCGGAGTCCGCGCAGGTCGAGGTGCACCGGGCAGTACCACGGAGCGCTCGGGTCGGCCGTCCCGTTGACTCGGAACAACGCGCCGTCGCCGCCGAAACCGCCCCGCAATTCGGACGCGTCGATCGTAATCCCGCCGAGCCCGGAGAGGGACGACGCGTCGATCATATAGTCCATCACCCAACTGACGCCGCCGGATTGGAAGGTAAACCCGCCAAGCTCGCGGTTGATCTTGATCGTTCCGCCGGCCAAGCTCGCGTCGAACGTAATCGCGTTGTAGAACGTCGCGTCGTAAATAGAATCGTCGTTCATCGCGTTGGGCGTCGTGCCGTAAACGCTGTCGTCGACGCTTCCGCAACTCGCGGACGCCGTGTTGGCGATATTGTCGCGCCCTTGGACGTAGTTAATCGCTTCGCGGAGCGAGGTAACGCCGTCGAACGGGTTGACGACGTCTTCCAACGTCGTAACGACGAGGGAATCGGCTTCGCGGCTGACTTGGTAAGCGCCGAGGCTGACGCCGCCTTCCGAACCGTAGCCGTAACCTTGACCGTTCAGGTCGCTGGAATAGCCGTTGTAAACGTATTGCGGCGAACCGGTTCCGATCGCCGGGCTCTTCACCGGATTCGACAAGGTCAGGCGGAAGTTGCCGTCGCTCGCGTTGATGAAGCTCGGGTTGATTTCGCGGTCGACGCCGTAACCGATTTGGCTGCCCGTCGACTTGGCGCGCAGTTTCGCGGCGTTGGCTTCCGTTCCCGCGTTCCCGACGAGGGTGTAAGCGAGTTCGAAATCGTTTCCGGCGAAGTAAACGTCGGTCGGGGAAACGCCGGCGGTCGCCGAGCGGTTCGTCGCGACGATCGAGTTGTAAATCTTGACGTTCGAACCGGCCGCGCCGTAGACGCCCGCGCCGTCGACCGCGACGTTCTTCGCGATCGTAACGTTGTACAGGGTCGCCTTCGTTCCGGCGTCGGCGTAGAGCGCGCCGCCGTAAATTTGCGCTTCGCAGTTGTCGATCAAGACGTTCGCCAAAACCAATTCGCCGCCGGTCAGTTTAATCCCGCCGCCGTCGATGGCCGAGCCGTTCTTGATTTCAAGGTTTTCGATAACGACCGAACCGTCGGCGTCGACCAGGAACGCGGAGTTCGCGTTGAGGCAGTCGATTACGCCGTTGCGACCGAGAATCGTAACCGGCGAGTTCACTTGGAGCGCGGTTTCGCCGACCTTGACGGTGTGCGCGCCCGTGAAGCGAATCGTAATATCGTCGTAGCCGAGCGCGGTCATACGGTCGGTCAACGCGAGCGCTTCGCGGAGCGAGGTCTTGCCGTCGGTCGGGTCGACGACGTCGGCGCCGGTCGAAACGAGGAGTTCGACGGACTTGCCTTCGACGTCGCCGAACGGCGCGTCTTTCGCCTTTTGGTTTTCGAACGCGCCCATGTCGGTCGTCGTGTAGTAAATACGACGATTACCGTCGAGGTCCAGCGAGTCGAAGGTGCCGTTGAACGTGCCGGTTTCGTTGTACGAACCTTGTTGGAAGTAAACGTTGTTCCCGGCGTTCGTCGCGAGCGCGTCGGCGTTCAAATGGTAATCTTGGTTGTCCGCGTCGACGAAGAGCGCGTTCGTTTCCTTCGTCAGGTCGAGTTCGCTCGACCCGATGAAGCAACCTTGTCCGGCGATCAGCGCGGCCAACGAATCGGAACGCGAAACGAAGGAGTTGTACGCGGTCGCGTTTTCGGACGCGCGGTAAGTAACCGTCGCGAAGTTGTTCGCGGCGCCGCGCTTAACGATAACGTTCAAACCGAGTTTCACCGTCGCGGGCGCGCCGTTCGCGTCGACGAATTCTTCGGCGCCGACCGCCGTAAGGACGCCTTGCACCTTCCCGACGACGACGCTTTCGCCGTCGGCGACTTGATGCGTATTGCCCTGCGCGTCGACAAAGGAACCGCTCGCGAAGGTCGCTTCAAATTCGCCGAGACCGATCTTGTCGCCTTCCGCGAATTCGACCGCGACGCCTTCCGCGTCGACAAAAACGCCGTTCGAGTAGGTCGCTTGCGCGTCGCCGACGACGACCGCTTGCCCTTCCGTAAATTGAACCGCGACGCCGTCCGCGTCGACAAAGACGCCGTTCGTAAAGGTCGCTTCAATCTTGGCGACGAACGTTTGGCCTTCCTCGAATCGGATTCGATAGCCTTGCGCGTCGACAAAGGCGCCGTTTCTAAAGGTCGCTTCGACGCCTTCGCCGAGGACGATCGTTTGACCTTCGACGAAATGAATCGCGGCGCCTTCCGCGTCGACAAACGCGTATTGCAAGGTCGTTTCGACGCCGCCGTCGACGACGAGCGTTTGACCGGCGTCGACGTAAACCGTTTTCCCGGTGTTGTTGTCGACGAACACGTCTTGACGATAGGTCGCCGCGACGCCGCCGTTGATAAAGTAACCGAATTGTCCGCCGACAAAACCGCTTCTGAGTTCGCCGCCGATAACGATTTCTTGTCCGTCGGCGATTTGAATCGGATCGTCCCACCAGTATTGACGGAATTCGCCGTTGTAGTAGGTCGCTTCCGTATAGCCTCGATAGGAGTCGTCGGCAATCCAAACCGTCGCGCCGTTGGCAATCGTCGTCGTTTTGCCGGTTCTGTTTTCGACGAACGCGTCTTCGCGGTAGGTCGCCGCGAAACCGTCGGCCAACGTGAGACGGTCGCCCGCTTGGAATTCAAACAGGGTTCCGGTCGCGCCGTTGTAGAACCCGACGCCTTGGTAAACGTCTTGCGCGACGTCGCCGGAAGTCGTTTCGTTCAACGCGACGATCGTGTTGTAAAGTTGGATTCCGCCGAGTTCGGCGTAAATCGCGGCGCCGTCTTTCGCGCCGTTCGTCGTGTTGGCGACGACGGTGCAGTTGACCAACTTCGCGTAAGCGGTCGAGTTCGCTTCGTTGACGTAAACCGCGGAGCCTTTTTCGGCGGCGTTTTCGGTAATCAACGAGTTGTAAACCGAAACGGAACCCGTGCGGACGTAAATCGCGCCGCCCTTTGCGATCGACAAATCGTCGAGGCCCGCTTGGAGGCGTTCCGAGCGACGGTTCGTGATCGTGAGGCCGTTCAGGACGACGTTACCCGCGTCGACGTTGATAATGCGTTGGTCGGCGACGTCGTTCGAAGTCGTGAGAACGATGCCGAGCGCGTTGTTCGCCAAACCGTCGATCGTCAAGTCGGAGCCGATCTTCAATTCGGAGTTCAGGTAGAACGTCGAGCCGTTGATCGATTCGGCGAAGGTAATCGTGTTGGCGAGGCCGTAGTTGTTCGCGTAAGCGACCGCTTCGCGGAGCGAAATATCGCCGTCGTAAGGGTCGACGACGTCTTCCGCGGTCGTAACGATCAAGCTCGGGATTTCGGTCGGGCCGAGCGGGGACTCGTAGGCGCCCATATCGACCGAACCGCCGACGAAGCGCGGGTCGCCCGCGGCGTCGGAAGCCGGAACGTCGCCGTTCGGGTAAACGGTCAGCGAGTTGTCGCCGGCGTTCAGCGCGACGGAAGCGAAGCCGTCGGCGTCTTTGCCGAGCGCAAAGTCGTTTTTCGCCCAATCGGCAAAGGACGGATCGACCGGAGCGTTAGGCGCGCCGACGATATTGCCCGCGACGCCGTCGTAAGCGTTCGCGACCCAAGAGGCCGCCGCGCCGATAAGGGTCGAGCGAATCGTAAATTCGCCGCTCAGGTAGACGTCCGCGCCGTCCGTTTCGCCGTTCACCGTGTTGAGGGCGATAATCGAGTTGCGCAACGCGACCGAGCCGCCGCGACCGTACAAACCGCCGTAAGCGCTCGTCGCTTCGTTCTTCGTAATCGTCGTGTTGACGACCGAGACCGAACCGCCGTCGACGCGGACGCCCGCGCCCGTTTTCGCTTCGTTGCCGTAAATAACGCAGTTCAAGATTTCGACGTCGCCGCCGACGCAGTAGACGCCCGCGCCGACCTCGGCGAAACCGCCGGTGATCGTCAAACCGGCCAAGACGACTTCGGACGCCAAGGAATCCGGGGTCGCGTCGACCTTAACGACGGTAAATTCGCCGCCCGCGTCGAGCGTCAAACCGCCCTTCAAACCGACCGCGTCGATCGTAACGCACTTCGTAATTTCGAGCGTTTCGGCGAGCGCGATCGTTTGCCCGGCGAGCGACGCGTCGAACGTGATTTCCGTTCCAACCTTTTGAACGTAACCGTCGGCGCTGTACGCGCTTCCGGCGTAGTCGATCGCTTCGCGGAGCGAAATCAAACCGTCGAACGGATCGACGACGTCTTGCGCGGTCGTAACGACGACCGACGGGACTTCCGTCGCCGTTTGGTATTCGTAGGCGCCCATATCGACCGTGCCGCCGACGAGGCGTTCGTCGCCGTTGAGGTCGGTCGCGACGACGCGAACGTTCGAGCCGGAAAGGAGAATCGACGCGTAGTAACCGGCTTGGCCGATCAGACGGTTCGAACCCTTGTTGACCGCCGGGGAGGTCGCGCTCAAGGCGTAGTTGTTCGACGCTTCGTCGACGAACCCGGCGTCGACGAACGCTTCCGGCGAACCGACGAGGACGCCGTTGACGCCGTTATACGCTTGGAGCGCTTCGGTCGCGGCGCCGACGATACTGGCGGTCGCGGCGAAGGTTCCGGTAACGTGCAGGTCGTAGTTTTCAATCGCGGCGGACGTTTCCGAAGCGTTGGAGGCGATAATCGAGTTTTGCAGCTCGAAGAGACCGTTCGCGTTCCCGAAGTAAACGCCCGGGAAGTTTTGCGCTTCGTTGCCGGCGATCGTCGTGTTCAAGAGCTTGACGTCGCCGCCGATCGCGTAAATCGCGCCGCCGGTCTTCGCCGCTTCATTGCCGTAAATAACGCAGTTGATCGCGGTCAGCTTGCCCGATTCCATATAGATCGCGCCGCCTTCGGCCGCTTCGCCGCCGGTCAGGACGACGTTTTCGAGCGTAACTTCGGCGCCGTTTTCAATATTGAAGATTCGGTCGCCGTCGCCTTCGATCGTCAAACCGCCCGGGATGTTCGACGCGTCGAGAATAATCGACTTGTCGAGCGTAATCGCGCCGTTTTCGAGGCGGAGCGTCGCGTCGGCGACGTCGGCGAGGTCGAAGGTAATCTTCGCGCCGTCTTCGGCGTAAGCGAGGGCTTCGCGGAGAGAAACGAGACCGTCCGCTTGGTCGACGACGTCGGCGAGGGTCGTAACGACCGTCGACGGAACGTCGAGGTATTGCGATTCGTAGGCGCCCATATCGACGACCGTTCCGACGACGCGTTCGTCGCCGTTGAGGTCGAACTTGAGGCGGACGCCGTTCGGCCCGAACGCGTAAACGTTCGAACCGGAGTTGATCGCCGGGGAATCGGCGCTCAGGCGCAGGAAGTCTTCCGAGGTCGGGTCGGTCGAAACGAAGCGCGGGTCGGTCGGCGAAAGAACCGTGCCGACGACGTTGCCGTTCAAACCGGCGACCGTGCGCCAAGCGTCCATCCCGCCGATAAGGTTCGTCGTCGCTTCGAGGTTTTGCGCGCGAACGTCGACGTTTTGCGCGCCGCCGTTTTGCGCGACGATCGAGTTGGCGAGAGTAACCAAGCCGTCTTCGGAGTAAACGCCGCCGTAAATCCCGGCTTCGTTCAGCGCGATCGTCGAGTTGTAAATGTAAACCTTGCCCGCGTCCGCCGCGACCGCGCCGCCGTAACGCTTCGCTTCGTTGCCGTAGAAGACGGTGTTGACCGCGAAGAAGACGCCGCCGTTTTGGTAAACCGCGCCGCCGTCTTTCGAGGCGTAGTTGTTCGCGACGACCGAGTCGACCAACGAGAGCGAGCCTTCGCGCAGTTCGAACGCGCCGCCGTTTTGGTTTTCGCCGGTCGCTTTACCGTTCGTAAACGTGAAGCCGCGGAACTCGACGTCGCCTTCGCCGGTCTTGACGAAGAGTTGCGTTTCGTTGCGACCGTCGATCGTAATGTCGTAGTACTTCGTTTCGCCGAATTCGTCGACGTATTCGGACGTGACGACGACGGAACCGCTCAAGACGATCGCGCCGAGGTCTTGACGCGCCGTGCCGCCGAACGGGTCTTCGTAAATCGCTTCGCCGTTCGAGAGCGTAATCGTTCCGGCTTTGTCGAAGACGAAGAGGTCCGGCGAGAACGTAACGGTGCGGCTCGCTTCGTCGGTTCCGGTCGCGGTCGCGGCGTACTTGATCGCTTCGCGGAGCGAAATTTGACCGTCGTAGGGATCGAACGTGTCGTCGAGCGTCGTAACGACCGTCGACGGCGTTTCGGAGTTCGCGTCGACTTCGTAAGCGCCCATATCGACGGCGGTTCCGGTTTCGCGGGACGAACCGTTGAAATCGACTTTCAGCGCGACTTTGGCGCCGTTGAAGTCGAGATAGAACGCGTATTCGCTCGAAGCGGCGTCGAGCGCGGAGCTGCCGGCGCCGAGGCGGAGGTTCCATTCGGTCCAGTCGGCGGTTTCGTCGAAGTTGGCGAAATCGGGCGCGTAAACGGAAGCGTTCGTCGCGTCGAGCGATTCGACGGTCGTTTCGATCATCGAGTATTTCGCGTCGAACGTCGCGTCGTCTTGGGCGACGGTTCCGCCGATAATCGAGTTGTAAATCGTCAGCGCGCCTTCGGAAGCGTAAACGCCGCCGACGTTGCCGACCGCCGTAACGTTGACGAGGAAGAGCGAGGCGTCGGCGCCGAACGCGGCGAGCGCGTATTCGCCTTCGTTCGCCAAAACGAGCGAGCTAGCCAACGTCGCGGAACCGGTCGAAACGACCGCGCCGCCGACGTTTTCGGCGAAGACGGAGCGCGTCGCGAGGAATTGACCGACGTTGTAAACCGCGCCGCCTTCGACGCCGGCTTCGTTTCCGGTCATTTTCGCGTTCGTCAAGGACGCGGTTCCGGCGTTGTAAAGGGCGCCGCCTTGTCCGGTCGCGACGCCGTCGGCGAAGGTCGCGTTGTTGACGGAGAACGTTCCGACGTTGTAGACCGCCGCGCCGTTTTCGGCGAAGGAGCCGCTAATCGTCGCGCCGCGAGTCGCGGAGAGAACGCCCGCGTTGTAAACGGCGCCGCCGTCGGTTCCGGCGCTCGCGTCTTGAATCGTCGCTCCGGCGAGCGTCGCGGTTCCGACGTTGTAAATCGCGCCGCCTTCGGCGTTCGCCGTTGCGCCTTCGATCGTCGCAAGACCGACGGAAAGCGTTCCTTCGTTGTAAATCGCGCCGCCTTGTTCGGCTTCGACGTCGGCGACAAGCGTCTTCTTCGAGTTCGCGTCGATGGAGAACGAACCGGCGTTGAAGACCGCGCCGCCGCGAGTCGCCGTCGCGGATTTGAGCGTCGAGTCGGCGATCTTGAGGTTCGAACCTTCGGCGACGTAAATCAAACCGCCGTCTTCCGCCGCGCCGTTTTGGAGCGTCAATCCGGCGAAGTACGAGGACGCGGTCGCGGAGGTTTCGCGGTAAGCGTCGACGTTAAAGACGCGGGAGGCGCCGCCGGCGTCGATCGTCAAACCGCCGATCGTCGTCGCGTCGAGGGTAACGGCGCGTTCGACCGTAATTTCGCCTCTTTCGAGTTCGACGACGCCCGCGGCGAGGCCGGATTCGAAGGTAATCGTCGTTCCGAGCGTAACGGCTTCGTAAACGATCAGGCCTTCCTTGTAAATGCGTTCGGCGCCGTCTTCGAGCGTCAGGACGTCGCCCGCTTTAAGGTCGGCGGGGGCGAAGTTCGAGGCGCGGTAAACGACTTGCGCTCCGTCCGGCGAAATCAAACCGGTTCCGCGCGGGAGGTCGACGACTTTGCCGTCGACGTCGTAGAAGACGCCGCGTTCGAGCGTAAAGGTCGTTCCGGCTTCGAAGATCGTGGTTTCAACGCCGCCGATTTTTTCGACGAGCGCTTCAAGGAGCGTGTAAACGCCGTCTTGCATATCGACCGCGCGCGACGTCGCGATAACGCCGAGCGGCGCTTCCGGATCGAGCGTATAGGTCGTGTTGGTAACGGTCGTCGTTTCGCCGGTTTCTTCGTCCGTCGTTTCGGTCGTCGTCGTTTCGGCGATCATAAACGCGAACTCGGCGCCCGCCGGAAGGGTGAACGCAACGGCGACTTGCGTCGTCGTCGCTTTGTTCGTCGCTTCGTCGGTCGTCGTAACGTTGACCGTCGCGGCGAACGTTCCGTCTTTTTGGAAGGTCGCGACGTAAGTTCCGGCGTCGAACGCGGTTCCGGCCGGCAGGAGGTTTTCGACCGTCGTCGCGGTCAGCTCGACGCTAATCGCTTGACCGACGACAAAATCGGCGACCGCGCCGTAGGACAACGCGCCGGTCGAACCGTCGGCGGCGGTAATTTCCGCGCCTTCTTGAACCGGAATCCCGGACGCGAGAACGAGCTTGCCGTTAAGAACGGTCGCTTCGGTTCCGTCGGCGAGGAAGACGACTTGCTCTTCTTCCAACGCGGTCGTTTCGCCGTAAGAGTCGACCATATAAACGCCTTGGAGCGCGTAGAACATCCCGGCTTGCGTTCCGGAGACGCCTTCGAACTCGACGAGGAGGCCGTTCTTGACTTCAAATTGGCGTCCGTCGGCGGTCGTCAAAACCGCGCCTTCTTGGAGTTCGGTTTCGACTTCGTAAGTCGTTCCGGCGTACCCGAACGCTTCGCGGAGCGAGATTTCGCCGTCGGTCGGGTTAACGACGTCTTCGAACGTCGTAACGACCGTCGAAGGCGTTTCGAGGTTTTCGGCGTCCGGCGCAAATTCGAACGCGCCCGCGTCGACCGAACCGCCGCCAAGCCCGATACGAGCGGAACCGGCGAGGTCGGAGTCGAGGACGAGACCGCAAGCGAGGCGCGTCGCGGCGTTCGAACCTCGGTCGACCGGAGTCGCGTCGAAGGCGGCCAAACGGTAGTCGCCGTTCGCGGCGTCGACGAAGCCCGCGTCTTCCGCGCCCGCGTCGACGTTCGTGTCGGCGAGTTCGAAAGCGCCGGTCGCGTCGGCGACGAGCGTTCCGTCGTTGAGCGCGAAGAGCGAGTTGGCGATTTCGAGCGCGCCGGTCGCGGCGTTCGCGATCATCGCGCTTTCCGAGGCGCAGTTAGCGAACGTAACGTTGACGAACGAAAGCCAACCGGCGTTCGAAACGACCGCGTCCGCGCTCGCGTCGCAATCGGAAATCAACGAGTTCGCGAGTTCGAACTTCGCGCCTTCGTCGACGATAATCGCCGAGCCGGTCGCGCCGGTAATCTTGACGCCGATCAACGAAACCAACTCGGTTCCGGAGATTCGGAGCGCGCCGGTCGACGCGTCGAACGTCATTTCGCCCTTCAAGTTCGTCGCGTCGATAATTCCGCCGTTCGCGAAGACGATCGCGGCTTGCGATTCGTCGACCGTCAACGCTTGACCGGCGAGCGATTCGTCGAAGACGATCTTCGTCATTTCAACGTTTTGCTCGACGTTGGCTCGGCTCGACAATTTGACTTCTTCATAAACGCCCTTCGACGTTTCGAGGTAAAGGCCGGTCGTTCGCGCGTAATCTTCGCCCTTGGCGGTCTTCAGTTTGTAACCTTGCCCTTCGGCGACAACGTAGAGCGTTTCGCCGCCTTCAACGGCGGTCTTCAGCGTCGAACCTTCTTTCAGGAGGTAATCGATTTCAAAACTTTCGTCGTCGACGATTTGCGAACCGACCGTCGCGTAAAGTTTGAACTCGACGTCCGCGACGGCGACTCCGGCGTCGTCGGTCAACGAGACCGAACCGGCGGCCCAATCGTCGGCCGTCCAAGAAACCGCGACGTTCGTTTTCTTGAACTCGACCGTCTTCGTTTCGGTATCGACGGCGCAGGGCTCCGTCGTGCGGAACGAACCGCCGACGTATTCGACGACGATCGATTCGGAAAGCGTTCCGGTCGTCGTTCCGATCGTAACGACCGAACCGACGCCGAGGGTGAATTTCGCGCCGTCGACGAGTTCGGCGGAACTCGGAATCGCCGTTCCGAGGAGCGCGGCGGCTTCGCGGAGCGAAATCTTGCCGTCGTGCGCGTCGACCGAATCGACCGTGGTCGTAACGACGATCGCTTTTTCGGCGAGCCATTTTTCTTGGAACGCGTCGGTTTCCGACCATTCGCCGTTCGCCAAAACCGCTTCGGCGACGTCGTTCGTCGCGTAAGTCGGGAGCGCTTCCAGTTTCGTCAAGCGTTCGTCGGCGCCGAGGAGGTCGGCGATTTCTTGCATCGTAACGCGACCGTCGGAAACGGCGGCTTCTTGCGTTTCGTCGCTCGGGAACTCGATTTCCGGTTTCGCTTCCGCGTCTTCGTCGACGACCGGGCCGACTTTTTGCAGTTCGGCGATCCCGGCGGTCAGCGCGAGGCTAAATTCGGAACGTTGCATAACGCCGACCGGCGAAATTTGGCCGTTCGCGCCGGCGGTCAAAACGCTCGTTTGCGCCGGACGGTCGGACGCCCCGTTCTTCGTCGAGTTCGTCAGCGAGTCGGCGAACGCTTTGTAATTAATCGCCGTTTCTTCGACGTCTTTCGCGACTTGGCCGCCGTCGAGGAAGAAGAGTTTCGAACCGGCGGCGATCTCGTCGAACGCGGCGGTCAGCTCGAGACTCGAAACGTATTGCGAACGTTGCGAACCGTAAGTTTTCAGGTAGCCGACCGATTCGCCGCCGACAAAACCGGCGGAACCGCCGCCCGCGAAGTAGAAGACGACGACGTCGTTGTCGTCCGAAATCGCGGCAACTTCGTTCAACGCGTTCATAACGGCGGTTTTCGTCGCTTCGGAGTTTTTCAGGAGCGTAATATTTTCTTCGGCCCATTGCGGGTCGGCGAGGAGCGCGTCGCGGAACGCTTCGGCGTCGTTCGCGGCGGCGGTCAAGTCGACGGCGGTTCCCGGGTAGTCGGAGACGCCGACGATCACCGCGCGGTAGACGACTTCGTTCAGGAAGTCGGCGGTCGATTTTTCGACGCTCGCGCAGAGCCAGCCGTCTTCGAGGACGGCGCCTTCCGGCGCGACAAATTCCGCGTCTTCGGTGAAGTAGTTCTTGATTTGGAGTTGGAACTCGTATTTCGTTCCGGCTTCGAGACCGGCGATTTTGCAACCGGTCGCGGCGCGGTCGTAAGTTCCGGCGACGATCCATTCGCCCGGGTTTCCGTCGGCGTCGATCGCGCGGTAACGGACGCGAACGTCGGAAACGTAATCGCTATTCGGGATTTCCCAAGTAAGCGTCGCGACGGAGTTCAAGAGCGTAACGGCGTCTTTGCCCAACGTCGTCGTTTCGTCGTTGAAGTATTCTTGCGGATCGGTCGGAACGACGGCGCCGGATTGCGTGAAGCCGCCGAGTTCGAGGTCGTAACGGTTCGCCGAACCGTTGAAACCGGCGACGCGAACGAAGTACGTTCCTTCGGTGATCGAGCGGTTCGCTTTGCCGCCCGCCGCCGCGTTGACGTCGGCGAAGTTAATCGTTTCGACGTCGGAAACGCCCGAGCTTTTACCGACGAGTTGCAACGTGTAGGCGCCGGTCGCGTAGGCTTCTTCGAACGTCGAGTTCGGGTCGTTCAAGACCGCTTTGTAGAGGTAGAGATCGAGGTCGCCGGTCGTGTTCGCCGGGTTCGCGGAGTCGAGCAAAATGCGAACGTAAGCGTTTTCGTAGTTTTGCGTTTCGGCGTTCGCGTCGTCTTTCAGGTCGAACTTGAACCAGTCGGAGATCGGCGCGTCGCTCGCGTCGGTTTTGCCGGTAACGCTCAAGTTTTCGATAACGCGATTCAGGAGCGCGTCGCCGTTTTCGTCGACGAGAATTTCGCCGTTTTCGTTCAACATCGGACGCAGATTTTCAATGTTCGCGACGCCGAGATCCGGGTTCGTTCCGCGCGGATTGTCGTTTTCGACGACTTCCGACGGATTGGCGTTCGGCGCGAACTTGTCTTCGTCCATATTGTCGAGCGCGAAATACGCCGTCGCGATATTGTTGTCGACGAGGTACTCGATTTCTTTCGCGACGCCGTCTTTCGCGACGTAATCGTCGGCGACGGAACCGTCCGCAAGGGGCGTCCCAAAGGCTTTCGTCAACGTAATAACGCCGTTTCCGCGGTCGAGCGTCGCGGTCGAACCGACGCTCGTCGCGACCGCGTTCCCGTCGGCGTCGACGAAAGCGCCGTTTTGGTAGGTCGCTTCGACGCCGTCGACGACGACCGTTTCGCCTTCGAAGAAGGAGAACGGTTCGCTCGCGTTTTCGGCGTAGAACGCGCCGAGTTCGTAGTTCGCCGGATTCAAAACGATCGCGACCGCGTTTTTCGCCAACGCGCTCGAATCGAAATATTTGCCCGCCAGCGAGGCCGGATCGGAAACGGCGCCGATATTGAAGTCGGCGACGACCAACGCTTCGCCCGCGCTCATATCGAGTCCGGTCGTAAAGAGCGAAATCAAGCGTTCGCGCGTCGAGGCGAGCATACCTTTGACGTTCGCTTCGGAGTTCAACGCGGCGACGACGTCGGCGGCGTCGACGAGCGCGCCGTTAATATAAAGGGCGAGCGACGCGCCGGAATAGTCGGCGTTTTCGGAGATCGCGACGGAGTAATTCAGGTAAATATCCGCGTCGGAGCCGATCGTCGTTTCGTTTTGGAAAACTTCGGTTTCGGAGTCGGCTTGCTTTTGCGTCGTAACGACGAGCGGAGATTCCCAAGCGGAATCGGTCGGAACTTCGAGGCGCGCGTCCGGAACGTCGCAAACGCCCGGAACGAGTTCGAGTTTGTAACCGACGTTGCTCGCGCCTTTGAAACCGACGATCTTAACGAAATAAACGCCCGCTTCCAAACCTTCGAGCGAAATCGACTCGACGTTGTCGACGACTTTTTCGCTGCGCGTAACAAGCGAATAACCGCGCGGATCGGAGTCGTCGGCTTTATAAAGGTAAACGTCGAGGTCGCCGTCGTTCGTTTGGACGAACTTCGATTTGTAGTAAAGGTTGACGGCGGAGTCGGCGGTTCCTTCGCCGGTCATTTCGAAACGGAACCAGTCGACTTCCGACGTTTCGTTGCGATTAAATTGCTTCAAAACAAGGTCGGTCAAGACGGTCGGACCAAAAAGAACGCCGAGGTTGCCGTTCGATCCCGCCGGCGCGTTCGCGACGTCTTCAAATTCGTCGTTTTGTTCGAAACTGTCGTCGAAACCGGCGTGGAAGGTCAGTTTGTAACCGTCGTTGATTTGACCGGCGGCGGTCGGATTCGCGAACTCGACCTTGAGATAGAATTGGTTTTCGCCGTAACCGCCCGGGTTCAAACCGGCGAGCGAAACGCGATGGCGGCAAGTCGTCGTCGCGTAAGTTTTGCCGTCTTCGCCGACGTTGTAAACGGTTTCCTTCGAGAAGGTCGAGTCGTAGCGGCCCGGCTCGTAACCGTAACTTTCGGCGTCGATCGGAATCAACGCCCCGTCTTCGCCGCGCAAGTAAAGCGTAACGTTCAGCGGCGCGACGCCGTAAGCGTCTTGGTACTCGAGGAGAATGTAATCGGAGTTCGACGCGGTTTGACCGAGCGAGAAGGCGTAATAGTCGACCGGGTCGGCGGACGTTTCGGCGTTCGGCGCGTCGGAGTAAAGCGTCAGATTTTCGAGAACGATAACGTTCCCTTCGATCGTGCGGTCGACGGACGAATCCCCGACGATCGCGTCGATTTCGCCGAGGTCGGCCTTCGGATTGGCGAGAACGTCCGCGAGCGTGTCGTTCTTTTCGTAAACGTCGGCTTCGACGCCGTAACCGGGCATACGTTCGAGCGTCGTGAAGGAGTAAACGTAAGGAACTTGCCCTTCGGCGACGTTCGTTCCGACGAGACGGTAGGCGCCGTTTTCGCCGATCGCGTCGTCCCAAACGACAGGAATCGTGCGAATTTCGCCGTCGGTCGTCGACACGACCATACCGGTGTAATAGCCTTTGTCGTTTTCGTTGTAGAAGCCGTCCGCGTCGTCGGTCGTGAAGCCCCAGAGGGTAACCCATTCTTTTTGCGGCTGTTGCGTCAACGCGTTCGTCGCGTCGCCGGCGATCGTCGAGAAGCGGATTTCAACGCCGACCGCGCCGCCGTTCGAGAGGTATTCGGTTTGAACCCCGTAGAACGGCGACATAATATCGGACGCGAGGATTTCGCGGCAGTAGTCGGTATAAGCGCTCCATTGCCCGGTCGTCGACGGGAAGAGGTTCCCGGCGGTCGACTCTTCGTCGAGTTGCGCCCAACCTTCTTGGCCTTGCGGCATGTACTCGGCGGAACCGTTCATGAACCAAGCGAGCCCGTAGAGGAGCGACGATTGGTCGTTCGTGAACGCGTCGGTAAAGTAGTCGAACACTTGGTTTTCCGGCTTGACTTCGGAGTCCGGGTCGACCGCTTCGGACGACGGGCCCCAACCGGCGTAGGTCAGCATGTTCGCGAGGGTCGCGGCCCAGCCCATTTCGCTGTATTCGGCGACGTATTGCAACAAATTGTCGACGTAATTTTCGCCGTTTTCGCCGAAAACGTCGTCGAATTCGGGGCGGATCGAAACGGCGATATCGGGCGCGGCGGACGCGTCCGTGTCGTCGGCGATCGTCGCGTTCGAAACGAGGTCGCCGACGGTCGCTTGGAACGATTCCGGTTTCGAAACGAGCGTCGTTTCTTCGAAGGTTCCGTTCGAAACGGAGAAACTCGGCGAAGCGGCTTTCGCTTCGGTCAGCGCGGCGAGGTCGAACTCGACGACCGGCCCGACGAGCGTCGACGTTTGAGCGGCTTCGGCGTTCGCCGCGGCCAACAGCGTCGGATCGACGGCGAGCAATTGCCGATCTTCCAACGGTTCCATACCCAAACGACGCGACGGCGCGTTCGTCTTTTTCTTCGAGTGAAAAACGCGATTCACAAGACCGGACAGAAATTGCTTACCTTGTTGCGACATTGTGTTCATTCCTTGAGTAAA